>JBOICE010000408.1:0-13021 GCA_050739815.1 Pseudomonas sp.
GGCCCCGTGGGTCAGGTGGCCGCCGTGGGCCAGGCTCATGCCCAGCACGGTGTCGCCGGCTTGCAGCAGGGCCAGGTAGACCGCGGCGTTGGCCTGGCTGCCGGAGTGCGGCTGGACGTTGGCGTAATCGGCGCCGAACAGCTGCTTGGCGCGGTCGATGGCCAGTTGCTCGACCACATCGACGTGCTCGCAACCGCCGTAGTAACGCTTGCCCGGATAACCCTCGGCGTACTTGTTGGTCAGGCCGCTGCCCTGGGCTTCCATCACCCGCTGGCTGCAGTAGTTTTCCGAGGCGATCAGCTCGATGTGGTGCTCCTGCCGCTCGTCCTCGGCATTCATCGCCGCCAGCAGTTCGTCGTCGTAGCCTTTGATCTGGTCGTGCTTGCTGAACATTGCGCAATCCTCTGTTGTTCTTGTCGGGCACCCTTTGCCCTTCATGGGCGCAGGGCGCTATGCGGGAGGGTTGGCCCTCAGGCCTCCTGGTAGGCCTCGATGGACGGACAGGCGCAGACCAGGTTGCGGTCACCGAAGACGTTGTCGACGCGACCCACCGGCGGCCAGTACTTGCCTTCCACCAGGCTGGCAGTCGGGTACACGGCCAGCTCGCGGCTGTAGGGGTGAGCCCACTCACCCACCAGTTCGGCGGCGGTATGCGGAGCGTTCTTCAGCGGATTGTCGTCCTTGTCCAGCTCGCCACTTTCAACGGCGCGGATTTCCTTGCGGATGCTGATCATGGCGTCGCAGAAGCGATCCAGTTCTTCCTTCGACTCGCTCTCGGTCGGCTCGATCATCAAGGTCCCGGCCACCGGGAAGGACATGGTCGGCGCGTGGAAACCGAAGTCGATCAGGCGCTTGGCCACGTCGTCGACGCTGATGCCGCTGCTGTCCTTGATCGGGCGCAGGTCGAGGATGCATTCATGCGCGACCAGGCCGTTGCTGCCGGTATAAAGCACAGGGTAGTGCTCTTCCAGGCGGCGCGAGATGTAGTTGGCATTGAGGATCGCCAGCTGCGAAGCACGCTTGAGGCCTTCGCCGCCCATCATGCGGATGTACATCCAGGTGATCGGCAGAATGCTTGCGCTGCCGAAGGGCGCTGCGCAGACCGCGCCTTCCTTGCGTTCCATCTGGCCGTGGCCGGGCAGGAAGGGGATCAGGTGGGCTTTCACCCCGATCGGACCGACGCCCGGGCCGCCGCCGCCATGGGGAATGCAGAAGGTCTTGTGCAGGTTCAGATGCGAGACGTCGCCGCCGAACTGGCCCGGTGCGCAGAGGCCGACCATGGCGTTCATGTTGGCGCCGTCGATATACACCTGGCCGCCGTTGTCGTGAACGATGCCGCAGATTTCGCGGATGCCTTCCTCGAACACACCGTGGGTCGAGGGGTAGGTGATCATCAGCGCGGCCAGGCGCTCCTTATGCTCTTCGGCCTTGGCGCGTAGGTCGTCGATGTCGACGTTGCCGCGGGCGTCGCAGGCGGTTACCACCACGCGCATGCCGGCCATGTTGGCGGTGGCCGGGTTGGTGCCATGGGCCGAGGACGGGATCAGGCAGATGTCGCGCTGATCGTCGCCACGGCTGTGGTGGTAGGCGCGAATGGCCAGCAGGCCGGCGTATTCACCCTGGGAGCCGGCGTTCGGCTGCAGGGAGACGGCGTCGTAGCCGGTGCTGGCGCAGAGCATGGCCTCCAGCTCGTCGGTCAGCTGCTGATAGCCCAGGCTCTGTTCGGCGGGGGCGAAGGGGTGCAGGTTGCCGAATTCGGCCCAGGTCACCGGGATCATTTCGCTGGCGGCGTTGAGCTTCATGGTGCAGGAGCCCAGCGGGATCATGGTGCGGTCCAGAGCCAGGTCCTTGTCGGCCAGGCGGCGCAGGTAGCGCATCAGCTCGGTTTCGGAGTGATAGCGGTTGAACACCGGGTGGCTGAGGATCGCCGATTCACGCAACAGCGCGCTGGGCAGGCGGCTGGGGATGCTGGCGGCCAGGTCGTCGAAGCTCGGCAGCGCCTGGCCATCGGCGAACAGCTGCCAGAGCGCTTCGATATCGGCTTGGCTGCTGGTTTCATCGAGGGAGATGCCCAGGCGTTGCTCGTCGATCTCGCGCAGGTTGATACCCATGGCGCGGGCCTGGGCGTGCAGGTCGGCGGTCTTGCCGGCGCTGGCCAGGGTCAGGGTGTCGAAGAAGCTCTCTTGCTCCACCGCCAGGCCCAGCTGGCTCAGGCCCTCGGCGAGGATCGCGGTCAACCGGTGCACGCGCTTGGCGATGCGGGTCAGACCCAGGGGCCCGTGGTAGACCGCGTACATGCCGGCGATATTGGCCAGCAGTACCTGCGCGGTGCAGATGTTGCTGGTGGCCTTCTCACGGCGGATATGCTGCTCGCGGGTCTGCATGGCTAGGCGCAGGGCCGGCTTGCCGTGGCGGTCGATCGACAGGCCGACCAGTCGGCCTGGCATGTCGCGCTTGAAGGCGTCGCGGGTGGCGAAATAGGCCGCGTGCGGGCCGCCGAAGCCGAGCGGCACGCCGAAGCGCTGGGCGCTGCCGATGGCCACGTCGGCGCCGAATTCGCCGGGCGGAGTGAGCAGGGTCAGGGCCAGCAGATCGGCCGCCACGGCGACCAGGGCGTTGGCCGCGTGGAAACGCTCGACCAGCTCGCGGTAGTCAAAGATCTCGCCATTGCTGGTCGGGTATTGCAGCAGGGCGCCAAAATAGGCGCCGGCGTCGTCGATCTCGCGCTCGTCGCCGATCACCACCTCTATCCCTAAGGGTTCGGCACGGGTGCGCAGCACGTCGAGGGTCTGGGGGTGGCAATGCGCTGAGGCGAAGAAGGCGTTGCTCGCCTTGTTCTTCGCCAGGCGTTTGCAGAAGGTCATGGCTTCGGCGGCGGCGGTGGCCTCGTCGAGCAGGGAGGCGTTGGCGATCGGCAGGCCGGATAGGTCGCTGATCAGGGTCTGGAAGTTCAGGAGGGCTTCCAGGCGGCCTTGGGAGATTTCCGGTTGATAGGGGGTGTAGGCGGTGTACCAGGCCGGATTTTCCAGCAGGTTGCGCAGGATCGGTGACGGCGTGTGGGTGCCGTAGTAGCCCTGGCCGATATAGGTCTTGAGCAGCTGGTTTCTGTCGGCGATGGCCTTGATCGACGCCAGGGCGTCGGCTTCGCTCTGGCCGGGCAGCAGGTCGAGCACGCTGGTGCCCTTGATGCTGTCCGGGATCACGCTGGCGCTCAGGGCCTCCAGCGAGTCGTAGCCGAGCAGGGCGAGCATGGCCTGCTCATCGGCCGGACGCGGGCCGATATGCCGGGCGATAAATTCGTTTTCGCAACCCAGGTCGCTGAACTGTAGGGTCATGGTGATTCCTCAGGCGTCGGCGTTGATTTGCAGCAGGCGGTCGTAGGCGTCCTGATCGAGCAGGTCGGCGACGGCCGAGGCATTGAGCGGGCGGAAGCGGAAGAACCAGCCTGTGCCCAGCGGCGCCTGGTTGACCAGCTCCGGGCTGCCTTCCAGCTCGGCGTTCACTTCGACTATCTCGCCTTCCAGCGGCATGGTGATATTGCTGGCGGCCTTCACCGACTCCAGCGCCGCGACCTCGTCGCCGGCGGCGTAGGCACGCAGCTCCGGCAACTGTACGAAGACCACGTCGCCGAGGGCTTCCTGGGCGTGGGGGGTGATGCCGACAGTGACCAGGCCATCGGCTTCCAGACGCAGCCATTCGTGATCGACGGTGAAACGCAACTCGCTCATAGGAACTCCTCAGTGGTCTGGCTCGCCCGGTTCTTATGTCGGGCGATGATGGGCGGCGCTCGTGCTGGGCAGCGAGCGAGGCTGACAGGTACTAGAGCAAGGGCGGTGCCAAATATATAAAAACTAATAAAATCAATTACATATGTTTTTTTTGTTGAGCCGCGCAGCGCTTACTGTAGTGAATTCATTACGGAGATGGCGCAAATTGGACGGTGCATGTCGCAGATGCCTGGGCAGGTGCGGTCCGCAGCTATTTGTAGCGAATTAAATACGCTGTATTGATATCGCTACGGAGGTGGCCCGATTAAGCGCAGCGCGCTACGGGGAGGGATTCCCGGAACGCGCCATGGGCCGATCCGGGCTGGGTTGCGCTGCTCAGCCCTTGCCGGGAATGCCGTATTTGCGCAGGCGGTTGGCAATGGCGCTGTGCGAGGTCTGTAGGCGCGCGGCCAACTGCCGGCTGGAGGGGTAGCTGGCGTAGAGCTTTTCCAGCAGGGCTTTTTCGAAGTCTTCCACGGCCTGTTCCAGGCTGGCGACTTCGCCGTCGCCCTGCCGCGCCACCGAGGTGCCGGCGATATCCAGATCGCCGATCTCCACTTGGGGATTCTCGCAGATGGCCGCGGCGCGGAAGATCACGTTCTGCAGTT
Organism: Pseudomonas sp.; assembly: GCA_050739815.1. Lineage (GTDB taxonomy): Bacteria > Pseudomonadota > Gammaproteobacteria > Pseudomonadales > Pseudomonadaceae > Aquipseudomonas. Next base: position 4,376 of record JBOICE010000408.1, read on the forward strand.
GGCGCACGTTGCCCGGCCAGCGGTTGCCGAGCAGGGCCGGGTAGGTGCTCGGAGCCAGGCGGCAGGGCGGACGCTGGATCTGCGCGCAGGCCTGCTGCATGAATTGCCGGGCCAGCAGCAGGATGTCCTGGCCGCGCTCGCGCAACGGCGGCACTTCCAGGTTGAGCACGTTGAGGCGGTAGAACAGGTCTTCGCGGAAGCTGCCTTCGCCGACCATCTGTTCCAGGTCGCGGTGGGTGGCGCTGAGGATGCGCACATTGACCTTGACCTCGCGATCGCCGCCGACCCGGCGAAAGCTGCCGTCGTTGAGAAAGCGCAGCAGCTTGGCTTGCAGGTAGGGCGACATCTCGCCGATCTCGTCGAGAAACACAGTGCCCTGGTTGGCCAGCTCCATCAGGCCGGGTTTGCCGCCGCGCTGGGCGCCGGTGAAGGCGCCGGGGGCGTAACCGAACAGCTCGCTCTCGGCGAGGTTTTCCGGCAGCGCCGCGCAGTTCAGCGCGAGGAAAGGCGCGTTGCGCCGCGCGCTGCTGGCATGGCAGGCGCGTGCCACCAATTCCTTGCCGGTACCGGTCTCGCCCTGGATCAGCAGCGGCGCGTCGAGTGCCGCCACGCGCTGGGCACGGGCCTTGAGGGTGCGGATCGGTGCCGAGTCGCCGAGCAGGGCATCGAAGCCTTCGGCGTGGTCGTGATGCAGGGCGGCCAGGCGCCCACCGATACGGTTGGGCGGGTAGAGGGTGAGCAAGGCGCCGGCCAGGTGCTCGCCCTCGGTGATCGGCATGGCATCCAGCAGCAGGGCCTGGCCGTTGAGGCTGACCTCGCGCAGTGGCAGGCGGAAGCCCTGCTCGATCAGCGCCCTGGACAGAGCCGGGTCGACGAAGAGTTCCGCCAGTGGTTGCCCGGCCGGGTCGTGTCCGCAGAGTGCGCTCAAGGCGGGGTTGGCCAGCAGCACCAGGCCGTCCCTGTCCACCGTCAGCACGGGGTCGCTCATGGCGGCGAGCAGGGCGTCCAGCTGCAGGCGCCGGCGCTGGCCGGGGAGAATGTCGACCACGGTCACGGCCTGCACGCCCGCCACCTTGTGCAGGGCGTCGCGCAGTTCGTCGAGCACTTCGGCGCTGAGGGTCGGCGCGTCGATATAGACGTTCGGCGGCACCATCTCCACCGCATCCAGGTTGAGGCTGCGCCCGCCGAGCAGGGCGAGCACATCCTGGGTGATGCCGACGCGGTCGATGAAGCTGACGTGGATGCGCATGGGGAAACCTGAAAGGCTGGCGAGCAGGACACCGAGGGGAAGGAGTATGCCGGGCCAGCTGCGCTTGTGGCGAGAGCGCCGGGGCGGGCGTGGTCAGGCGCGGACTGCGCTGCGCGAACAGGCCGCCAGGTCCTCGAGGAAGGCCTGGAGAATCGGTGGCGAGGCAACGCCGCGCCGAGTGATCACGTCGAATGGCGACATCAGGCGCAGGCTCGCCTGCCCCAGTTGCTGCATTTCGCCAGTCTTGACCCACTGGGCGGCGAAGTGCATGGGCAGGAAGCCGAGATAAGCCCCGGAGATTATCAGGATGGCCAGGGCCTCGATGTTGTCCACGGTAGCCGCCGCCTTGCTGACGCCCAGATGTTCCAGGTCGTATTGCTGCATATAACCCCTGGCGACGATACGGCTCTCGCCGATTTCCTCGAGCAGCTCGGAATTCTCGGCTTTGCTGCCATAGAGCGGATGGCGCCGACCGCAATAAAGCCCAAGTGCCTCTTGATACAGCGGTAAGTACGACAGGCCGGGAACGTGGATAGGGAAGTGCCCGATGGCCAGGTGCAGGCGGCTGTCGAGCACGCGCTCCTCCAATTCTGCGGGGGTGCCTACATACACGTTGAGATGGACATCATGCCCCCTGGACACGAAACGCTGAGTGGTTTTCGGCAGGGGCGAGTCAGGGTCGGTAATGGTGGTGTCGATGATGCCCAGGTTGAGCTTGCCACTGATGTGCTGCTTGAGCACATCGGCATCCATGCAGAAGTTTTCCACTGCCGAGAGCAGGCGCTGGGTGGCTTCATGGATCGCCACGCCTTGCTCAGTCAGGCGGAAGCCACTGCGGCCGCGCTCACAGAGCTTGACCCCGAGCCGGGTTTCCAGATGAGCCATCTGTTCGCTGATGGTCGACTGGCCGGCATTCAAGGCCGCCTGCGCGGCGGAAAAACCGCCGCACTTGACGATGGTGGCGAAGACCCTGAGCAGTTTCAGGTCGACATCGTGTAGCTGAATCACCGCAAACCTCCGGCCTGTTGGTGCATCGGAAATGCCGATATGAGTATCTGATGTTTAGAATTTTTTCCATGAAAACCTGCGCTCATAGTCACTTCAACGGCGGTCGCTTACCAGGTCCGTCACTCGCCGATAACAAGAAGTGGAGATGCCTGAACATGTCGAAGCACGGTTATGAATCCGGTCGCTTGAACCTGCCGTTCGTAGGTCACTGCACCTTTGCCAAATCCCCGGTCTGCACCGATTGGGAGGCGCTCGATGCAGACGTGGCCATCCTTGGCGCGCCCAACGACATGGGGACTCAGTGGCGTTCCGGCGCCCGCTTCGGCCCACGCGGGATTCGCGAGGCATCGACGCTGTTCTCCTTCGGCCACGCCGGGGCTTATGACCACGAAGATGACGTCATGTACCTGACCGCGTCGGACGTGCGCATGGTCGACGTCGGTGACGCCGATATCGTGCATACCGACATGGCCACGAGCAACGCGAACACCGAGTTCGCCGTGCGCAAGATTCTCGAAGCCGGCGCCATGCCGGTGGTGCTCGGCGGCGATCACTCGGTTCACGCGCCGGTGATCAAGGCGTTCGAGGGGCGCGGGCCGATCCATATCATCCACTTCGATGCGCACCTGGATTTCGTAGATGAGCGCCATGGCGTCCGCTACGGCCATGGCAATCCGCTGCGTCGCGCTTCGGAAATGGAGCACATCGTCGGCATGACCCAGATGGGCATCCGCAACGTCTCCTCTTCCAACCGCGATGACTATGAGGCCGCCCATGCCGCCGGCTCGAAAATCCTCTCGGTACGGGATGTCCGCCGCCTCGGCACCGAGGGCGTGCTGGAGCTGATCCCGCAAGGTGTCAACTACTACATCACTATCGACATCGATGGCTTCGACCCCTCCATTGCGCCTGGCACGGGCACGCCCAGCCACGGCGGCTTCTTGTATTACGAAGTGCTGGAAATCATCCAGGCCCTGGCCAAACGCAGCCAGGGCAACATCATCGGCATGGACCTGGTCGAGGTCGCGCCCGTCTATGACCCGGCCGGGGTTACCTCGATTCTCGCCGCGCAACTGCTGCTGAACAGCATCGGCTTCATCTTCCACGAGCGCGCCCAGGCACGCGCCAGCCAGAGGGCATGACAGTGGAAACAATCGTTAAGCAGTACCTGCAGAAGTTCGGTGTCTCCGAGGCCACCCAGGCCTTCCTCACCAAGGCGCAGAAGATGTTCATCGGCGGCGCCTGGGTAGAGGCCAGCGACGGCGGCAGCGCCGTGGTCATCGAGCCCTCGACCGAGGGCCTGCTCACCCGTATCCCCATGGGTACGACAGACGATCTGGATCGCGCCGTGCAAGCCGCCCGTGCACAGTTCGACGGCGGCGCCTGGCGCCTGCTCAAGCCGCTGGAGCGTGAGCGCTTGCTGCAGCGGTTGGCCGACCTGATCGAGTTGCACGCCGTCGAGTTGGCTGAGATCGAGTCGATCGACATGGGCAAATCCGCCGCCCAGGCGCGCGACGTCGATATCCAGGGCACGGTCGACACCTTCCGTTATTTCGCCGGCTGGGCCACCAAGATCCACGGGCGCACCGTCGAGCCCTCGCTGCCGGGCAACTACCTGGCCTATACGCGCAAGGAGCCGGTCGGCGTGGTCGGCGCCATAGTGCCGTGGAACTTCCCATTGCAGACCATGGCCTGGAAGCTCGGCGCCGCCCTAGCCACCGGCTGTACCGTGGTGGTCAAGCCGGCCGAGCTGACCTCGCTGTCGGCGCTGCGCTTCGCCGAGTTGGTGCAGGAAGCAGGCATCCCGGACGGCGTGGTCAACATAGTCACCGGGCGCGGCAGCCTGGTCGGTGCGGCGATGGCCACGCACCCGGGGATCGACAAACTCAGCTTCACCGGTTCGACCCCGGTCGGCTGCACGGTCGGCAAGTCTGCTATGGATCAGATGAAGCGCCTGACCCTCGAGCTCGGCGGCAAGTCGGCGGTCATAGTGCTGGACGATGCCGACATCAAGGCCGCCGCCCAGGCGGTGGCCAACGGGGTGTTCTTCAACTCCGGGCAGGTCTGCGATGCCGGCACCCGCGCCTATATCCATCGCAGCATTTACGACGAATTCCTGCGTGAGTTGGTCGCCTACACGCGGACCCTGAAAATCGCCCCAGGTCTCGACCCCGACTGTTTCATCAGCCCGCTGGTATCAAGGCAGCAGCAGGAGCGGGTGCTGGGCTACATCGAAACCGGCAAACGCGAGGGCGCCGAGCTGGTGTGCGGCGGCCAGCCCGTGGAGGGCCCTGGCTATTTCGTCGAGCCGACCATCTTCGCCCATTGCCGCAACGACATGCGCATCGTCCAGGAGGAGATCTTCGGCCCGGTGCTGGTCACCGCGGCCTTCTACGATGACGAAGAAGCGCTGGCCCTGGCCAACGACTCGCCTTTTGGGCTGGCCGCGGCGCTCTACTCCAACGACCTGGGCCGCGTGCATGGCTTGATCCCTCGGTTGCGGGCGGGCTCGGTGTACGTCAACGCCCACAGCACCATCGACCCGTCGATGCCGTTCGGTGGCTACAAGCAGTCCGGGTTCGGCAAGGACTTGGGTGCCGAACAACTCGATCACCTGCTGGAGACCAAGGCGGTGTGGATCACGCTGCCATGAACTAGAGGAATGCCACAGCACCGCGTAGCCAATAACAAGAGCCATACGAGGTTATGTCCAGATGAACAGTCAAGCCGAAATCGCACGAGCGCAAGACCTGGAAAGACGCATCCGCGTCTATGAGGAGATGGAGCAAGCCAACAACTGGCCGGGGGCGCTGAACGCCACCGACTACACCGCAATAGCCCTGATGACGCTGGTGCTGGTCACCGGCTTCTATCTGTGGGGGTACTGAGTCATGGCCAAGCATGAGCAAGTCGATCACGCCCTCGAGGCTGAACGCGGTGATACGCCGCTGCTGCCCAAGGAGCGGATGTGGGGCTTCTGGGAATTCACCTACGCTAACTCGGCCCTGGCCATCGCCACCTGGGCCTTCCTGATCGGTGGCGCGACGGCGCTGTTCGTCGGCCCCAGAGAGGGCATCGCCGCCATCGTCATCGGCAACATCCTCGGCGTGCTGCTGGCGACCTTCTCGACCTGCTTGCCGTGCGGCAAGTACGGCACCGAGCAGTTCACCTTCCTGCGCAGCATGTTCGGCAGCAATGGCAGCCGCCTGGTTTATGTGCTGGCGGTGGTGTTCCTGACCATGGGCTGGCTGGCGGTGCTGGGGCTGATGTTCGGGCGCTCGATCGACGGCCTGGCCGGGCTGGTGTCGGAGCACAAGACCGATCCGACCGGGATGCTGGTGCTGGTCTCGGGCTTTGTTGCGATCCTCCTGACCGGCTTCGTGGTCGCCAAGGGACCGACCTCGATCAAGGTGTTCAACACCATAGTCGCGCCGGCGCTGGTGATCATCATGGGCGTGATGCTCTACATGATCCTCAGCAAGCATTCCTTCGCCGAGCTGATGGCATTGCCGGCACTGGATGCGCCCTTCGCCGACAAGCGCGTCAACTTCATGATCGCGGTCGAAGTGAACATGGCGGCGGGCTTCTCCTGGTGGCCCTACGTCGGCAACCTGGCCAGGCTGAGCAAGAACGAAAGAACGGCATTCTGGCCGAACATCATCGGCATCTTCGGCGCCGCTTCACTGGGCGAGGTGGTCGGCCTGCTGGCCGCCGCGGCGCTCGGCAACAGCGACCCGACCGTGTGGATGACCCATATCGGCGGTATCGTCTTCGGCGTCATCGCCCTGGGTTTCGTGGCCTTTGCCAACGTCACCAGCATGATCAACATCCTCTACACCTCGATCGTCGGCCTGCGCCAACTGGCCGGGAAGAAGCTGCGGGAGATGAACTGGGAGCTGCTGGTGGTGCTGTTTTGCGTGGTGCCGGCGTTGATCGTCTTCGTCGCGCCGGGCATCTACGATGGTTTCTTCATCTTCCTGGTCTGGACCTCGGCGCTCAACAGTGCCCTGGCCGGCATCGGTATCGCCGACTACTTCTTCCTGCGCCGTCAGCGCATGAACCTGCGCCACCTGTACGCGCCCGAGCAGCAGTCGCCGTACCGCTACTGGAAGGGCTTCAACCCCATCGCCCTGGTGGCGCTGGCGGCCGGCTTCGGCATCTACGTGCTGGTGTTCAACCCGCAGACGCTGGCCAACACCACGCTGTTCACCTTCGTTACCGCCTCGCTGCCGTCCTGCCTGCTCGCCGGTGTCGTCCACTACGTGCTGACCCGCGTGCTGGCGGAGCGCATGGGCTGGGGTGCGTACCCGAACAGCAAAACCGGCAAGCCCCGGACTCTCGACCTGGATTCACGGAGTTACAGCAATGACTAAGCGTTATGACTACATCATCATCGGTGCCGGCTCTGCTGGTTGCGTGCTGGCCAACCGCCTGAGCGAAGATGCCGGCACCTCGGTCCTGGTCCTGGAGTACGGCGGCAGCGACCGCAGTGTGGTGATCCAGATGCCGAGCGCTTTCTCGATCCCGATGAACACCACGAAATACAACTGGCGTTACGAGACCGAGCCGGAACCCTACCTCGACGGGCGGCGGATCCACTGTCCGCGCGGCAAGGTGCTCGGCGGCTCCTCGTCGATCAATGGCCTGGTCTATATCCGTGGGCACGCCTATGACTTTGACGAATGGGAAGCGCTCGGCGCACGCGACTGGGGCTACCGCAACTGCCTGCCGTACTTCAAACGAGCCGAGAGCTGCGAGGCTGGTGGCGACGACTACCGGGGGGATGCCGGCCCCTTGCATACCACCAACGGCAACCACATGCAGAACCCGCTGTATGGCGCCTGGGTCGAGGCGGGCGCCGAGGCGGGTTACAACAAGACCGACGACTGCAACGGCTTCATGCAGGAAGGCTTCGGTGCCATGCACATGACTGTGAAGGATGGTGTGCGCTGTTCCACCGCCAACGCCTACCTGCGACCAGCCATGGACCGGCCGAACCTGACGGTAGTGACCCAGGCCATGACCCGGCACATCATTCTCGACGGCAAGCGTGCGGTGGGCGTCGAATACGACTGCGAGGGCGAGACCCGCCAGGTCTATTGCAACCGCGAAGTGCTGGTGTCGTCCGGCCCCATCGGCTCGCCGCACCTGCTGCAACGCTCCGGCATCGGCCCGGCCGAAGTGCTCAAAAAAGCCGGGATCGAGGTCAGGCACGAGCTCCCCGGGGTGGGGGAGAACCTGCAGGATCACGCGGAAATCTACATCCAGTTCGGATGCAAGGAGCCGGTCACGCTCAACAGCAAAATGGACCCGCTGAGCAAATTGATGATCGGTCTGCGCTGGCTGCTGTTCAAGGATGGACTGGGGGCGACCAACCACTTCGAGGCGGGTGGCTTTATCCGCTCCGAACAAGGGCTGCGCTGGCCCGATATCCAGTTCCACTTCCTGCCCGCGGCGATGCGCTACGACGGCAAGAAACCGATCAAGGGGCATGGCTTCATGGTCCTGACCGGACCGAACAAACCCAAGAGCCGTGGCCATGTGCGGATTCGCTCTGCCGACCCCTACGACCACCCGCAGATTCTGTTCAACTACCTGCAACGCGAAGAGGATCGCGAGGGCTTCCGCCGCTGCGTGCGTCTGACTCGGGAAATCATCGGCCAGCCGGCGATGGACCGCTTCCGCGACGGCGAGATTGCCCCTGGGCCGCAGGTCAACAGCGATGCGGAAATCGACGCCTTCGTCCGCGAGAACCTGGAAAGCACCTACCACCCTTGTGGCTCGTGCCGCATGGGCGAGGACGAGATGGCGGTGGTTGACTCCGAGCTGCGCGTGCGCGGCATCGAGGGTTTGCGGGTGATCGACTCGTCGGTGTTCCCGACCGAGCCGAACGGCAACCTCAATGCGCCGACCATCATGCTCGCCGAGCGGGCCTCCGATCTGGTTCGCGGGCGTCAGATGTTGCCCGCGTCCGCTGCGGCAGTCGGTCTTGCCGAAAATTGGCAAACCAGCCAGCGGACCAGCGCGCCGGCACGGAATGTCGGGGTTTAATCCAACGAAGCCTTTCGTCACTCGCGGCGGCCGCTGACTCACGGCAGCATGTGCTTTGCCAGGGCTCAACCCTTGCCAGGAATACCGTATTTGCGCAGCCGATTGGCGATGGCGGTGTGCGAGGTTTGCAGGCGCACGGCCAGTTGCCGGCTGGAGGGGTAGTTGACGTAGAGCTTTTCCAGCAGGCCTCGTTCAAAACCCTCGACGGCTTCTTCCAGGCTACTCACTTCAGCGTCGGCCTGGCGCGCCACGGAGGTGCCGGCGATATCCAGGTCGCCAATATCCACCAGCGGGCTTTCGCAAATGGCCGCGGCGCGGAAGATCACGTTTTGCAGCTG
>JBOICE010000409.1:0-7511 GCA_050739815.1 Pseudomonas sp.
TCATCGTGCAGAACGGCAATGCGTATGAGGAAGGGCTGAAGGAGTTCTGGGATCCGATCAAGGCCTACTGGGCGGACGGCTCCGCCGAGCATCGCAGCGCGCTGGGCAACCTGGTCGCGCCCGAAGCGACCAGGTTCCAATACACGGACGGCGTGCCTGATGTGAGCCGGATTTCTCCCGACAACTGGGTGCACGACCAGGCACTGCTCGACCGCCCGGGCAACGCTGACGTACAGATGGATTTGTTCTACGACTACCGCACCAACGTGCCGCTCTATCCGAAGTTCCAGGCATATTTCCGCGAGCACCAGCCGCCCATGCTGATCGTGTGGGGCAAGAACGACAAGATCTTACCCGCCGACGGTGCACACCCGTACAAGCGCGACCTGCCCGACGTGGAGTTCCACCTGCTGGACACGGGCCACTTCGCGCTGGAGGACAAAGCCGATGAATTGGTGCCGCTGATCCGCGATTTCCTGGCCCGCAACGAACGCGGTCACTCAGGCGCGTAGCGCGGTCAACGGGTCAACGCGCGTGGCCCGGCGCGCGGGCAGCAAACTGGCCAGGATGCCCGTGATGGTGAGCACCAGCAGCGCTCCGCCCAGTGTGGCCGGATCGAACGTGCGCACACCGAACAGCTGCGTTCCCAGGGCGCGTGCGGCCAGCAGCGCGAGCGGCACGCCCACCACGAATCCAGTCGCGAGCAGCGCAACCGACTGGCGCAGCACCAGCCACAACACGAGGCCCGCGCCCGCGCCCAGCGCCATACGTGTGCCGATCTCCATGGTGCGGCCGGCCACCTGGTACGCGATGACGCCGTACAGGCCGAGTGCGGCGAGCGCAAGCGCGACCACACCGAACAGCGTTCCCAGGATCGCGGCCATACGCTCGCGGATCAGCGATCGATGGATCGCGCTCTCCATGTCCGTGACCTGGCGGATGTTCACGGTTTGCCCGCTCGAGCGCAGCTCTCGCTGCACGAGGTCGGCCAGGTCTTTGGGATCGCCATCGGTGCGCAGCAGAAGGACGAGCGGCTCCGACTCAGCGCCGACCTTTTGCCCGGGTGAGAGGTACAGCATGGGCCGCTCTTCCTGGCGCATATTCGCGTAACGCGCATCACTGACCACACCGACAATGCGGTACGCCGACTCTCCCGGACGCACGACTTCACCCAGAGGATTACGCCCCGCCAGAAAGCGCCGCACAAAAGTCTCACTCACAACGGCAACCGGCTCTGTGCCGAGGCCATCGGAAGCGGTGAAGGCGCGGCCCGCGCGCAGCGCGATTCCTGCCGCGGCAAAATAGTCGGCGGACACGGCGTTCAGCTTTACACTCATGTCTTCATCGGGTGCAGGTGTGTAGCCGCTCACGTCGACCGTGCTCATCCAGATGGACCCGCCCAGTACGGGCGCAGTCGCGGCCAGTGCCGCTGCACGAACACCGGGCAGCTGCTGCATGCGTTGCAAAATGACGTCATCATCGATCATGCCGGCCCAGGTCGGGCGATCCCTGCCGAAGTCCGCACGCACCATCAGCAGCCGCGTTGCTTCGAAACCCGCATCGAGGTTTCGCAGATTGTGCAGCGTTTGGACCAGCAGACCGGACGTGGTGACGAGCAGCAGTGCGAGCGCGACCTGCACCACGATCAGCGAGCGATCCAACCTGCCGGTGCGCCGCCCGCCCAGGCGCTGTCCGCCTTCCTTGAGCTGGGCAATCACATCGACCTGGGTTGCCCGCCGCGCCGGCAACACGCCGAACAGCACGGTCGCCAGTGCCGTCACCATCGTCGTGAACCCGAGCACTGCGCCATCCGGCCGCTGTATCATCAGCTCGGCAAGGGGCCCGGTCTCCATGCGCCCGGCCAGGGCGTGAAGCCCCCAGCGCGACAGGAAGTACCCGGCCACTGCGCCGAGTAGCGCGAGCTGTACACTTTCGGTCAGAAGCTGACGAACCAGGCGCATGCGCACGGCGCCGAGCGAGTAGCGTACCGCAAGCTCGCGCCGGCGCGTCTCCGCGCGCGCCAGTAGCAACGTGCCAACGTTCGCGCAGGCAACCAGCAGCAGCACCAGCACGCCGCCCATGAGGGAATACAGAAGCCCGCTGTACTGCGCACGCACGTCGAACTTGCCCATCATGCCGCGACTCATGTCGGTGAGCTCGATCGTCGACCTGCTTGCAGCATCGGGTTGTTTTGTGATCAACCCTTTGCCGACCGCGACAGACCCTTTGCCCGCTGCCTGACTCGAGCTTCCCTGCGCGGCCGCGCCCGACTTTTCCTGTCCGCTTCCTTCCGTCGTGCCACAACAGTTTTCCAGGCGCGCTCGCAGAAGCGGTTCCAGTGCTGCTGCACGCACGCCTTTGTCCAGACGACCGATAACAACGCTCAGCCGCCGGCCACCATCGCGCCGTTCTGGTGGACGGTTGCTGCGCATCGTGGACAGCGGAATCGCTGCGTTGAATCCGCCAAATGCAACCGCACCGTGGTACGACCCGGGCGTCACGCCGATGACGGTGAAGGGATTCCCATTGATCCGGATCACCTTCCCGATCGCGCTCCGCTCACCCGCGAAGTAGTGCTGCCACAGCGCTTCGGAAAGCACCACGACCGGCGCTGCCATCCGGTCATCATCTTCCGTGATCAGCCGCCCCAGCAGAGGACGAACCCCCAGCACGGCAAAAAACGTCCCTTCGATCCCGTCAATCGAGTATTGCGTTCGATTGTTGCCCACGTTTATCGCCATGCTTGCCCCGCTCATGCCGGCGAACCTCACGCCGTGCAGGCCGCGGATTGCGTTACGCTGATCATCGTCCAGGCCCTCCGGGAACCTGCCGGGCAGCGCACCTGCAAACAGGCGCGTCACCTGCACGAGCTGCTCGGGATGAGACACCGGCAACTTCTCCAGCACCACCTTGTGCAGCAGTCCGAAGATCGCGCTGTTCGCGCCGATGCCCACCGCAAGCGATAACACGGCCACAATGGTGAACGCCGGTGCACGCGCCAGCGTGCGCCAGCCGTAGCGCACATCCTGCCGGACCTCCGAGAGCCACTCCGATCGCCGCATCGTTCTCTCCCGCTGTTCGCTCAGCTCTCTGCAACGCAGTCGGATCGTATCGACATCACCAAACCGCTCGCGCGCCGCCTGCCGCGCCGTGTCCTCGCTCCACCCTTCCGCTGCCAGCTCCGCAATGCGCGACTCGAGGTGGAAGCGCAGCTCCTCATCCACATCGCTCGCGACATCGCTACCCCAGAAACGCAGATAACGGCGCCACGCAGGCGGACGGTCGAAATCGATCGCCATCGTTTACGTCGCTTGCGGCTTCGGCGCGCTCAGCACCTTCCCCATTACGTCCACCAGCTGACCCCAGGCCACCGTCTCCACCCTGAGCTGCTGCCGGCCCGCTGGCGTGATGCGGTAGTACTTCGCCCGGCGGTTGTTCTCCGTCGTGCCCCATTGCGCTTCGATCAGTCGCTTGTTATCCAACCGGTACAGCGCCGGATAGAGCGTCCCTTCCTCCAGGCAGAGCGCATCGTCGGTGACGTGCTGGATCCAGCGCGCAATGCCGAAGCCGTGGTTGGGACCCCAGGCGAGGGTCTTGAGCACCAGGATGTCGAGCGTGCCCTGCAGCAGTTCAACCGTGGATTTGGGCGGCATATCCGCTCCGCTCGCTCCCTTAGGGTCACTAATGGAGAAGAGATTAAAACGGCCGGCGTGGACGCGCAAGAGTGTAATGAGCGGCGGGAAGGTTGGCCGCTGGGCGCCGGAGGGATTAGCGCGTACCTGGGAATTCGCGGCCCGCTTTAAGCTCGGGCTCGCCCGCCCAGGAGAGTTGTGACGTCGCGCCACGCGTACGCGCCGTTGAACTGACCACGATCGTCGAGCAGGCGCTCGCCTCCCATGCGATCGTAGAATCCAAGCGTCGGGTTGCTGAGTTCCGCAAAGAGGATGAACGAGCGGATGCCGCGCTCGAGGAACCGCCGCGCGGTCTCAGCCATCATTCGCCGGCCAAGGCCGAGCCCGTGGTATTCCCAGCGCAGGTAGATCTTGCTCAACTGGCCTTCAAACTCCCCCTCGTTCGGCTTGCCCCAGGTAAATCCGATCAGCCGGCCAGTCCGGTCTTCCAACACGAGGACAAAATCACGCCGGTTTTCCTTTTCGAAGACCTGGTTCCACTGCCAGGTGCGGGTCGCGATGGCAGGTCCTCGCGAAGTGTTGTAGGTCGCGTTCCAGGTCGTGACGTGCAGCTCGGCCAGCGCCGCGATGTCGGCTGCAACCGCGTCGCGGAAGATGATCGAGTCCAGTGACTCGCCTCGTTCCTGCAGCTTGCGGGCATTCCCCGCCCCGGTTGGCCGTGAGCGAGCATTGATCCAGCGCTGGAAGTCAGCGATGCGCGGCTTCAGCCGATCCATGAGAGTGAGCGGCGGCGGCTTGTAATCCTCGACGCGAACCACGTCAGTCGAGCCCCGCAATTCGCCGTACTGGTAGGTAAGCCGGAGGGTCCTCTCGTCAAGCTGCCCGTCGATGCGAAACGGCAGGACCGTCCCATCGGGTTTGGCATGTTCACCTTCGAGATGAATCGCGCCCGAGTTGGCGTCAAAATGGCCGCGGCTGATCGGGGCGTTCTTTGTGCCAAAATTGGCAACGCCGTGGACAGTTCCGTCTTCGTCGACCACCAGGTCGAGCAGTACCTCCGAAGGTTTCCCCCACTGACCGGTGATCATGGCGCGCTCCTCACGGGGCGAAAGCTAGCGCCTCCACCCGCGCCGTACGATTTCATCTTCTCGGGACTCCTGTATTCGGCGTGCGCAGGAGTGCTCGGTGGCGAGTCTCAGCCCTGTGGTGGAGTCGAATCGTCGAGGAAAAGGGTGCGCGGCCAACCGACAAACGTTTTGGTATCTGCGAATACCAGCAGATCCTGGACACGCGTGCGCGGGCGAATTCTCTCCATCCATGAGACGTCGGATGAGCTCGGCACGTCATGCCAGCCGCTGTTCGCAAAGGCGAGCGCGTTGCGTCAACGAAGTGAGCTTGCCATCCAGACCGGACTCGGTCACGGCGCATTCTAACGTCCGCGCAAAGAGTCGCTGGTCCATTGTTCGCCTGGCTGAAGCCATGATCTGAGCAACACCGCTGGACAACCGGCAGGTTACTGGCCGCCGTCCCGGCGTTGGCGAACCGACTGGCTAGCGGACCGGGTGCATCTAGGAGCCCCAGGCTATCAAAGTAGGCGAGCCGGTTTGGTATGGTTGCCGGAATGGTGGCCAAAAGCGACGCGCTGATACGATCCGTTCGATACCGAACTGCCAGCCAGGGCAAGAAGCTCTCTGCGATGTCCTCTCGGGAAATCCCGTGCGTAGGTCGAGATGAACGTCGGGTCGCCAACCGTGCTGCAAGCCAGCCCGAAGCCGCCGCATTGGTTGCATCCAGTGACGTGTGTGCGGCCTCATGAACCAGGGTCTCTTCGAGAATGCCGTCCGCGTCATAGAGGCCCGCCTGGAGATGCCGACCATGCTGCTCGTCGCGACCGACACCACGCCCTCGAAGTTGCTGCGCGTGACGTTCATGGGCACGGCGAGGGTGCCGGCCTGGTGATCTGACCGCTCGTCGATCCCAGGGTCATGGCAAGCGTCGGCGGCGCCGGCGGATCCGTTGCATCGTTCCCAGAACACGCAGCGAGTCCCAGCGCACCGGCCAGCCCGAGCGCAACGAGGTGCCTCTTCATGTCCGAAATCCCTCTCAGTCGACTCGTACTCGTCCGGCTGAACCGCGTCGCCAACAACCGCATGTCCGCCCCCGAGGAAACGAGCCTCCGGGTTGGCGGTTGCGGGCCCGCTCGCACATGTTGTCACAAGGCCGCAGGCATGCGGGCTCCCAAGCCAGGAGATTTTGCCAGATGATCCTGACCACGGCACCAGCCCTCGTGTCCTGTGGGCAGCGCACCGCGAGCAACGTGGCGGACTACCGGCCTCAACTCAATGCCACGGAATTCGTCGGCGTGGACGACCAGCCGTGTTTCCCGCTCGAAAAGCCCAGGACATGGGGAAGGTGCTGCGTCTCGACGAATCGGTTACCGTTCCGTAGGGCAGCTTTCGGGGGTGTGTGAAGACGGAGGATTGGACGCCGCTGGAAAAGGGAGATGCCGAGCACAAGTATTACTGCCGTGGGATTGGAATGGTGCTGGAGATGAATACGAAGAAGTCTTCGGAGCGCAACGAGCTGACTGCGGTAAAGAAGCCGTGATGTTGATCATGGCCGCCCTGGCCGTTTTGGGCGGCCAGCAGCCTGCGGCGATCGATTCCACGTACACAACGCCTGCGGTGCGGGCGATCGTCGAGCGCGCGGCCCTGCACAATGCCGCGCCGCCGGCGTCGCTCTCGGCGTACAGCGCGCGCGTGGAAACCGAGGTGCTGCTCACCCTCAGCGATCCCGAAAAGCGCGAGACCGTGCTGCAGATCGAGCAGTTTGCCAGTGAGCTGTTCTGGCGACACGATGGCGGGCTGGCTCAGGAGGTGGTTGGCTACCGGGCGCAGATGGCGGGGCTGAACATCTCGGCACTCACCTATCTCACGGTGCCATTCGTCGTGCCAACGCTGTTTGCGGACCGTCTCGATTTTATCCGTTTTCAGGGTCCGTCTCGAAACGATTCCGGCCGGTTTCGCAGACCTCGCACGCTTCATCCTCTGGCGGAAACGCGGGCTCGTGTCTACCGCTTCAGCGGCGGCGATACGACCATGATTCAGCTGCCGGGCCGCGTGATGCCGATCGTGCGCGTGCACATCGAGCCCGTGCGCGAGCCCGACCGACCCACACTGGTGTTCGATGGCGATATCGACATCGATGCCGTGCGCCACCAGATCGTGCGCATGGAAGGCCGGTTGCTGCTGAGCCCGAGCCGCCTGCGCGTACTGGACCCGTTCTTCACGGGAGCCCTGTATGTGCGGCTCGAAAATGGCGAGTACGATGAGCAGTACTGGCTGCCGCGCGATCAGCGTTTCGAGATCCAGTCGACGATGCATGCGGGCGAGAGGCGCGCCGTGCTGCGCGGCGTCTCCCGCTTCCTGGCAGTGGTGCCCAATGACTCGCTCGCGCACGCGCGCGCAGCCAATCCGGATTCATTTCCCTATGGTCGTATAGTGCGTGGCGATGAGGCTGCCATCTCGCGTTACAATGAGTGGCGTCATCCACTCGGCAGCCTCTCGGATGGCCTCACGGCCTACGATTTCGATGCGTACGCGCCGAACGTGATCCGCCCCAGTCACGGCTCCTATCTGGGCTTCAGCGTCCGTGACGTGTCCAATGTCGTTCGAATCAACCCGATCGAGGGTGTGTTTACGGGCGGCGGCATCATCTACCACCTGGATCGGAGCAATACAGTGCGCGCGCATGCGGGCTATGCCTGGTCCGAGGAGACCGTGCGCGGGGGGGTCGAGTTCTCGCATCGCAGGGGCACCTGGGATTTTCGCGCGCGCACCGAGCGCGTGCTCGTTTTCAACGACGACTTTACGTCTGCAC
>JBOICE010000410.1:0-2980 GCA_050739815.1 Pseudomonas sp.
CTGCTCCGCCATCATGTCGTCTGCCGTGATCACCAGATTGGGCAATACAACGCGGGTCTCGCCGTCCTGAACCTGCGAATCGGCGCCCAGTTCGCCGGCGCCTCGCATAGCCAGATCCACTTCCGCCAGTCGGAAGCCATCAGAGATATTCACCAGCTTGTTCAGCCGCGCGGCCACCTGCTCGGGCAGCGGCTCCAGCGGGTAAAGGTACATCTTGCCCAGGCCGCCATGACGAGCCAGCCGGCCACGAAGCTGATGCAGCGCGTTCAGGCCGAACCGCTGAGGCTCGACAACGACCATCGCCGCCAGATCGGGCAAGGTCACACCCAGCTCGATCGCAGTCGTGGCAATCAGGATCTTGGCTTTCCCGTTGGCCATTCGCTGCAGCGCCTCTTCGGCCCGTTCACGCGGCATATCCCCGTGCAGCACGGCAACCTTGCCCGGAAACTGGCGCTCCCACACATCCAACGTGCCGTTGATCTTGGCCTTGTCAGCCTGCGACTCGCTGCCCGTGATGGTCGGATAGATGATGGCGGCCTGCTTCGTGGGGTGATCCGCGATGCGTCCGATGAACTCCCACAGCTGTTTCTTGTGGAGCGGGTCGAGTAGCGTGGTGAGGATTTGGCGCTGAAACGGCGCCTCGTTCAGCGTGATCAACTCTAGCCCGCCAGTCTGAAGCAGCGCAACACTGCGTGGGATCGGGGTCGCAGACACCTCGATCAGGTTGGTATGCGGCCGCACGCTGGCCTCGCGCTGCGCCTGTGAGAACTTCTGTTGTTCGTCAATAACGACAACTTTGGGCTCCAGCCCGGCGCGTGGGAGCGCCCCGTTGAGGGCGTGGGTACCAATAATGATCGCCCCGCCCACCGGCTTGGCAAGCTTGGAACTGCCACCGAAATAGGGAATCACCTCCACACCCGCTTTGAGCTTCTCGATGTCCCGGGCCGTCTTTTCGATCAGGATGTCGCGCGGCACCATGATGGCGACGATCTCACCTGCCCGCGCAGCCAATGCCGCAGGCGCGCAGAACACCAGGGACTTGCCGGTACCGACATCCCCTGTGATCATCGCCCGCAGCGCCTTTGGTGAATCGAATGCCCGGCAGATCAACGCGATGGCTTTCGCCTGCGCGCCTGTGGGCGTCACGCCCGAGTCGGTCGCCAGCTTGAGGACTTCCTGGGCGTCCACAGCGATGCGCGAGCGCGGCATGTCCGGGCGCGAAGCATTCTGCTGCGCCTGGACGACCGACTCCAGCAAGCCGATGCGGCGCGCGACCTTCCTTGCCGCGTGCGCCTCCGCCATCGTCTCCGGTGCGTGCACCGCCTTCAGCCAGCGCTCCAGCGAGGAAACGCCTGTGAGCTCAGCAATAGAGGCTCGGGGCAACCCGCAAGCCTGCTCGATCAGCTTTACGGCATGATCCGAGTGGGTCGGCAGGTTCTTGGCGATGTTCCGGCCCACTGTTTCGCCAGTGACTCTCTTGAGCTTGTCCTGGCCCTCCATCCATCCGGGCGCATAGACCGGCTGCACTGCCTCGCCAGTGGTGACGGGCACCGGATTTCGCAGCTGCGGGTAGCCGCCATAGCTGCCCCGCTTGGCCCGCAACAGCAAAACATCCCGATCTTGAGGTCACTCCAGCGCCGAAAATCCCCGAACACCGCCGCGTCGACCAGCGTCCCGCACGCATCCTCGAAGCGCATCTGCAGGCGTGTGCGATCCGATCCGGCCTTGAAGGACTCCCGCAGCGTCAATCGGATAACGCCGGCCACGGCCTCAGACAGATCTTCGATGACCGTGATCAAGGTCGAGTTATCCAGATAGGTACGAGGCAGGAGCAGCAGGGCCTTCGCCTTGCTGTCCACCATCGTCTTGCGACCGGTGCGGGTGGTCATTACGCGGCCTGCCGTGCGGGTGTGGTCAGCATCATCTCCGTCATGGGCTTGACCAGACGATCGACGCCCTGTAGATCACCGAGCATGGGCTGGTGCTTCACAATGGCCGTGCCGAGCATCATGACGACCAGCGCCGCGTCGCCGGGTTCGACGGGTAGCGTCACCATCGGCCGACCCTTCTGCACTACCTTCACATAAAACTTGGTCGCCTGGTTCTCAATCGAGAACGACTTGTCATTCGCCTGCCCGTGAGCCGTCGCCTCGAACCGCGACAGCCAGCCGCGAAGCACCGCGAACAGCAGAAGCATTTCCTTTTCGGTCAGCTGGATGATGATCTTGTTCCGCCAGTCGTATTGACGCACCCCGGTTGCAACGGCCGCATCCACGGTGAGCGCCAGTTTGCCCGAGCGGCTGCTGCAGGGTTCGAACGCCAGTGCACCCTTGCCACCGTAGATGTGGATGCCATCACGGTTTTGCGCCCCTTCTGAGTCGGAAGCGGGCGCCGGAGCGGACTGTCCCGGCAGAGGTCTCGACGCTTGTACGAGCGGCCTCGCGTGGACGCGTGGCACAGGCGATGGAGCAGGCCCAGACTGCTCAGGAGCCTCGCCGCCCTGGCCCACGCCCTGTTCTGGCGTCGCCGGGACTTGGCCGCCAGCTTCCCGGGCAGCTTGGCCCGCAGGTGCCTCGTTGCCTGCCTGTGCGATCGCTGCCCACGCCAGTTCGAGATCCTCTTCCGTTTCCTTTCCAGCCAGCAGCCGCTTAAGCGCCGGCACGAGAACCTGCGTTTGTTTCACGGCCCGCATGATGGTGCGCCGGTGCGTCTGGATGCCGCGGCTTCGCAGCACGTCCCCCAGCTTGTCCGAGCAGCACAACAGGCTGGTCATCAACCCGGCCTTCACTTCATCGCTACGCTGGCCACCAGCCGCCATTTCCTGCAGATACCCCTGAACCCGGGCTACACCGAATTCATTGACGAGATTGATGGCCGTCTGGACCGAAGCGTTGCCACTGCCCAGGGCCAGGAGCAATTCATTAGCGATTTTTTCCGACATGATTTCCCCAATGGGTGACTACTAGGGTCACTTTACGGG
>JBOICE010000411.1:0-11569 GCA_050739815.1 Pseudomonas sp.
TTGCCGAGGTTGGAATACAGCACGCTGCCGGTGCTGAGGTAGACGCGGTTCTGTTTGCGCAGGGTGCGTTGCACGTCGTAGCGCTCGCGCGGGTTGCGGGCGCTGTAGAACAACGTGTCGACCGCCTGGTTACCTTCCAGGTCGAGCAGGCGCAGGGTCTGGCCAGCCTTCACTTCGCAGAGGAAGGGTTCGCCGGCTGGGATGGTGGCGCGGTACACGGCGGCTTCCGGGTGCTTGTCACTGTGGATAAGAGTCATGGCGGCAGCCCTCAGATGTACTGACGTTCGGTGTTGTGAAAGCCGCGACCGTTCTCCGGGCGCGAGGCGCGGCAGAGCACGCTGATGCCGTCGTCGGCGACTTTGCTCCAGCTCAGCTGCAACGGTTTGGGGGCGTACTGCGGGTTCGGGTCCAGCGGGTGTTGCAGGGCCGTGAGCACCACCAGCGTGTCCATCGGTGCATACAGCTCGATGTAGTCACCGGCCTTGGAGTTGCCTGGCTCGAAGTGGAAGCAACCGTCGGCATCGACCCTGACCTTGCTGAACAGGTTGAGGGTCATCAGCAGGTCCTGCAGGTTCAGGTTCCACTTGCCCATTTCCACCAGCAGGTTGTCCACGCCGTTGCGGAAATAGCCGTTGCGCAGCTCCTGATAGCGGCCGCAGCCGTACTTTTCCTCGACCTCGGCGGCGTTCAATACCCCGCCAAAACTGTCGTGCCAGCCGCAGGTGTCGGCGGTGATGGCGGCCAGCACGCGGCCCATGTCCGAGTACAGGCAATGGCCGGTGCTGAGCTTGGCGGTGTGCTGGCACTTGAGGCTGTCCGGCAGGTTCAGCCGTTCGCTTTTTTCCCGCGCGTTGAGCAGCATCAGGCTGACGTTGGCGCCGCCTTCGAGGTCGGTGATGCGCAGCAGTTGACCGCGCTTGAGGACGAACGAGGTGTGGCCACCGCCCGGGACGTTTTCTTCGTAAAGCTTGGGTCGCAGAGTGAGAGCTGCACTCATCATCGAGTTCCTTGATAGGCAAGTGGCAGGTTGCCGGTGACAGTCGCCGGCAAGGCTTCGACGGCGGCACGCACGGTGCGGCCGGAATTCAACGGGATGTCGTAAGTGATGCGCGCGCCGTAGGCGTTCGGCGCATGCGGGTCGTGGCGGACCTTGTCGAACACCAGGATGCGGGTGCCGAGGCTGAAGCCTTCGGACAGGTCATGGGTGACCATGAACACGGTCAGCCGGGTTTCTTGCCACAGGTCCAACAGCAGCCCGTGCATGTCCTTGCGGATGCCGGGGTCGAGGGCACCGAACGGCTCGTCGAGGAGCAACACCCGTGGCTGCATGATCAGCGCCTGGGCAATCGCCAGGCGTTGTTGCATGCCGCCGGAGAGCTGGCTCGGGTATTTGTCCAGGGCATGGCCGAGGCCGACCTTGCTCAGCAGCGTGGCCGACTGTTCGCGGGCCTCGCGTTTGGCGCGGCCAAGCAGCCGCCCAAGCAACGGCGAGCGCGGCAACTCCAGGCCGAGGGCGACGTTGTCCAGCACCGACAGGTGCGGAAACACCGAGTAGCGCTGAAACACCACGCCGCGGCTGGCATCCGGTTCGCCGACGAGTTTCTGGCCGTTCAACAGGATCTCGCCCCTGCTCGGTGTCTCCTGGCCCAACAGCAGGCGCAGGAAGGTCGATTTGCCGCAGCCGGAGGTGCCGACCAGGGTGCAGAACTCGCCTTCGGCGACGCTCAGATTGAGGCGCTCCAGCACCACCTGATCGGCGTATTGCTGCCAGACGTTCTTCACTTCGATGAAAGAACCTACTGCGTGAGTCGCCTGGACTTCCAGCCCACTGCGGTTGCTGTGCTCCGGGCGCCTTGCCCTCGACTCACTCGTGACGGTTCTTGAATCTGTGGGTTTCATGCCTTGGCTCCTGCATACCAGGGGAAGGCCAGGCGGGTGAGTTGTTTGAGGCCCAGGTCCATCGTCCAGGCGAGGAAGGTGATCCAGGCCACGTACGGCAGGATCACGTCCATCGCCAAATAACGCCGCACCAGAAACACCCGATAGCCAAGGCCATCGGTGGAGGCAATGGCTTCGGCGGCGATCAGGAACAACCAGGCCGAGCCGAGTACCAGGCGCAGGGAAATCAACAGGCGCGGCATCAGCTGCGGCAGGATCACCCGCAGGATCAGCGTCCAGGTCGAGGCGCCGAGGGTCTGCGCCTTGATCAGCAGTTCTTGTGGAAGCTCGCGGGCACGCTGCTCCAGGTCGCGGGCGATGCAAGGGGTGATGCCGATGACAATCAGCATCACCTTGGACAGCTCGCCAAGGCCGAAGACGATAAACAGGATCGGCAGGATCGCCAGCGGCGGCACCATCGAGAGCACGGTCAGCAACGGCGACAGCGGTGCACTGAATAGCGGCAAGGTGCCGGCGGCAATGCCCAGGCACAGGCCGAGCAGCGCAGAAATTCCCAGGCCGATGCCCAGGCGTTGCAGGCTGGAACGGCTGTCCTGCCACAGCAGGTAGCCGCCGCTGCGTTTGTCTTCGCTGAAGGCCAGGCGCTTGACTGCATCCGTCATCTGCACCGCGCTGGGCAGCAGTTTGTCGTTGGGGTTTTCCGTCAGGCGTGCGGCCGAGCCCATGAAGTAGGCGAACAGCAGCAGGGCGAACGGCAGCAGTATCAGCAGCAGTCTTCCCGCATGGTCCGGTTGGCGATTGATCAGGCGCATGTGATTACCTACGGTTGCGACTATTGCGCGTCGTTCCCGTCTGGGATGAATCAGGGTGTCTGTGAGTGTTCAGCGCGCTTGCATGGGGACCCCGCGAAGGCGAGATCCCCATAACTAGGCGTTACAACTTGCCTTCCGCCGCCAGTTGCACGTAGCTCGGATCGAAGCGCAGCTTCACGTTGTCCTTGTTCCCGGTGACGACGTTCCTGGCGAAGCTCATACCGACGGCTCCTGCGTCTTTTGCACCTTCCCCGAGCAGGCCGTGGCTGAAGGAAAACGACGCCACCTTGGCCATGGTCGCCGGCAGTTTCGGGCTGGCGGCAAAGGCCAGAGCGTCTTGGGCGCTGTAGAACATCTTGGTGCTCGCCAGTTGAGCTTTGAAGCCGGCGAGGTCAGTGCCCGAAGCCTTGGCCATATGCTCAAGGGCCGCGGTGGCGGCCGGAGTCTCGGCGCTCATCAGCTGCATGATTTCGAACCAGGCGCCAGTCAGCGCTTTGCCCAGGGCCGGGTTGTCTTTCAGGGTCTCGCTGTTGACCACCATCATGTCCATGATCTCGCCAGGGATCTGGCTGGAATTGAACACTTCGCTCACACCCGGCTTGGCTTTGATCTCGGCCAGCATCGGGTTCCAGGTGGTAACGGCGTTCACCTCGCCGGTATTGAAGGCGGCGGCGATATCGGCATCGGAGGTGTTCACCACGCTCAGGTCTTTCTCGCTCAGGTTGGCTCTTTCCAGGCCGCGGGCCAGCAAGTAGTGGGAAACCGACAGCTCGACCAGATTGACCGGCTGCCCCTTGAGGTCGGCCAGCGTCTTGCCAGCGCCCTTGATGACGATGCCGTCGTTACCGTTGGAAAAGTCGCTGACGATCAACGCCGTGGAATCCACGCCACCTGCCGCCGGGATGGTCAGCGCATCCATGTTGGTCATGGTGCAGCCGTCGAATTGGCCGGCAGTGTATTGGTTGATCGATTCGACATAGTCGTTGAGCTGCACCACCTCGATGGAGATGTCGTACTTCTTCGCCCACTTATCGACGACGCCTTCGGCGGCGGCATATTCCCAAGGCATCCAGCCGGCGTAGAGGGTCCAGCAGACGCTGAAGCGGTTTTTGGTTTCGGCCTGGGACGTGAGGCTGAGGGCGGCAGCAAGGCCGGCGGCGGCTATGGATAACCAACGGCGGGCGAACAGACGGGGCTTACGCATGGGGAACCTCCAGTTCGAGAGAAAAGCGGGCAGGCGCAACGCGGCGTGGCGTTCGTCTCCCGGGCTTTTGTCCCGCCGTGTAACCTCAACTGGAGGTCGATGACTCTCGGACCAGCCACTCGCCCGCATTCACATGTGGCGAGCCGGAACCCTAGTCATCCATTGCAAATTGTGGTGCCGCGAACCCAAGGGTCTGGGTGACTCCTGCACAGCCACTGCTAAGCGAGAGCCGTGCCAAGTCGCGAGAGGCCCTCTGGATCGGGGGCGCTGGCGGGAGATGGGCTATTTGGCGCTGGTTTGTGCCCGCTAATGAGGCACGAAGGCTCTTTTTGGTGCGGCTTGCTCGATGGCATCCGAGGCTTCTGGCGCAAGCGATCGCCTGCACCAGTCCGCTGCCTTAGTTGCGGTAATAGCCACGCCACTGCCGATCCATGCCGCGCCGCTGATCCTGGCGAAAGTCGTAATAACGATCATCGCGTCGGTCATAGCGCCTGTCATAGCGCCTGTCGTAGCGATCGTAGCGAAACTCGTGGCGCGAATCGTGGCGAAAGTTTCGCTGGTAGTCGGGATAGCGGTAGCGGTAGGGGGTGTAGTAGCGGTAGCCGTCATAGCGATAGCGGTATTCGGGATAGGCCCAACCGCCGTGGTAGCGCGGAGAGCCGTAATAGCCGTCACGGGCAAAGACCCCGCCCGAGCTGAGGCTCAACCCCAATAAGGCAATAAGCAGATATCGATAGAGCATGGCGGCCTCCTGGGACCGCGAGATTGAGAGGGGCAGCGAATGCTGGTCTTCGGGTTGCACCCAATACTTAGACCAAGGGCCCATGGCGAAAGTGCCGGCTTGGCGGCGACCTTTCTGTGCCCGAAATGGCTGGCAATGCCGCAGGCCACGCGGCATCGCGCGTTGCACCAGGCTTGAAACAACTGGCAACGGAATATGACCAAACCCCGCTCAGCACTCTGTTTGGGGGAGCGCGGTCAAACCAGTGGGAGCGATTGTAGGTGCCGGTATTCACCGGTGCCGCTCCTTAGCGGTCGAAGGAGGCCGCCATCATGTTCCGCCGATCTATGCTGCTGGCTGTGCTGGGTCTGTTTTTGGGTGGTTGCGCGGTTTATGACTATGACGGTGACCGCAGTTATCCCCGCTATTACAGCGGTGGCTACAACTATGATGGTCACCGCGATGGGGGGCACCGTTACGCTGGGGACTACAACGTGCGGCGGTATGACGTTTACCGCAGCCCGCGCTATTACGATCACGGCACTCGAAGCTACGACACAAGAAGTTACGACGCTCGGCGCTATGACGCGCGCCGGTACGACCATCGCCAATATCAGCAGCAGCGTTATGTAGCGCCGCCGCGTTATCAGCCGCCAGCACCGCGTTACTACACACCAACCAGGCACCCCTCCAGGCGTGGTTGGGACCAGGGCGATCGGGGCGGCTATCAGGCGCCGCAGATGCAGGACCGGAGGCATGATTATCGGCGTGCCAATCAGTTCGGCTCGCCGCAACGCGAGCATGACAGCGGCCATGCTCGAAGCCGCGATCACAATCGCGACCACAACCGCGATCATGACCGTCGGCAGAGGGATTAGTCGGCGAGTGCGGGAAGCGCCGCATCCTCTTTCCTGAGTTGTTCGAGCATGGCCTGCGCCGCCGGCGACAGGCTGTGCCCGGCTCGACTGACCAGGCCGTAAGCGGAGCGCTGAGCCAATTCGCCTGGGCGCATGGGCACCAGACCCAGGCGACCGGCCTCGACGTCTTCGGCGATCACGTCCCAGGGCGCCATGCTGAGCACGTCGCTTTCCGCGACCAGAGCTTTGAGCACCATAAAGTTGTCGCACTGAATCCCTAGCAAATGCTCCCGGCCACTGAGTTGACGCAGTGAGTCGGTGACTTGCTCAGGCATTTGGGTGCCAGCCAATGGGTAATCGGCCAGCGCCTGAATGCTCAGGTCAGACTGTTGCAGCAGCGGGTGACCAGGGCGGCAGAACAGTACGCCGGTATGTGTCTGCAAGGGCTCGACGGTCAATTGTGGGTCGTCACACAGCTCACGGGTATCGGCGACGAACAACTCGATGGCCTCATTCAGCAGCCGCTCGCGCAGGTTGCGCCAATCCTCGATGAGCAATTGCACGCGAACCTTGGGGTACAGTCGGGCCAGCTGTCCGAGGGCGCGCGGCACCAAACGTGCGGCGGGGTAGGGACCGGCACCCAGACGTAGTTCGCCGGCTTCGAGGTTGCCCAACTGGTTCACGGCATTTTGCAGGGAGCGGCTGGCGGCCAGCAGGCGTCGGGCGTGTTCCAGCACCAACTGGCCATAGGCCGTGAGTACGGCGTTACGCGGCCCGCGATCGAGCAGGCGACAACCGAGGCTGGCTTCCAGCGCCTGAATGCTACGCGACAGGGCCGGCTGACTGAGGTTGACCGACTCGGCGGCGCGGGCGAAATGACCGTGCTCGGCAAGGGCGACGAAGTGACGAAGCTGGCGCAGATCATTCATGCGGAACTCGCATTAAGAATTGGATAATTTTGCATTGGAATTATCAGTCTGCCTTTGCCAGTCTGCCGGCGTCTATAACAACAAAGTCGACGAAGAACGCTATGAGCCACCTAACTCGTTTCAGCAGCCTGCTGCTGGCTGCGGCTTTACCGCTGACTGCCCTGGCCGATCTGCCAGAGGAGCGCATCGAACCCTCGATCAATGCGGAGCTTGCCGAGCACACCAAGGTGTTCAACAAGCAAATCTACAAAGTCGCCGACAATGTCTACTCGGCGGTGGGCTGGAGTATCGCCAACAGCGTGATGATCGTGGCGCCGGAAGGGCTGATCATTGTCGACACCGGTGAGTCGGTGGAGGAATCGCGCAAGGTCTTCGCCGAGTTCCGCAAAGTCACCGACAAACCGGTCAAGGCTATCGTCTACACCCACTTCCACCCGGACCACATCAACGGCGTCAAAGGCTTCGTCAGCGAAGAGCAAGTGAAAAGCGGCGAGGTGCAGATCTACGCTCACGACACGCTGTTGGAAAATGTGGTGACCCAGGGCGCGCTGGTCGGGCCGATTCTTGGCATGCGCTCGGCCTATTCGTTTGGGGTGGCACTGAATGCCGCCGATCGCAAGGATATGAATGGCGGGATCGGCCCGATTGCCATCGGAGGACCAAGCTCCTTTATTCCGCCAACCATCACCTTCAAGCAGCAACTGGACACCACGATTGCTGGCCTCAAGGTGCAGTTCCGTTGGGCACCCAGTGAGGCGCCCGATGAAATTGTCATGTACCTGCCAGACAATCGCGTGCTGATCAGTGCGGAGGTTGACCAGGGGCCCACCCTGCCAAACATTCACACCCTGCGTGGCACCAAGTTCCGCGACCCGGTGCTGTGGGTCAACAGCCTCGATCTGCTGCGCAGCTTTAAAGCTGAATATATGGTGCCGCTGCACGGCCGGCCGGTGACTGGCCAAGACCAGGTCGAGGAAGTGCTGCGCATGACTCGCGACGGCATTGCCTATATCCATGACCAGACCGTGCGCTGGATGAACAAAGGTCTGACCCCGGACGAGCTGGTCGAGAAGGTCAAACTACCGCCACACCTGGCCGGCTATGCACCCTACCTGCGTGAGTACTACGGCACGGTCAAACACAGCGTGCGGCAGATCTATCAAGGCTATCTCGGCTGGTTCAAGGGTGACCCGGTGGATCTCGATCCGACCCCGCCGGTGGAGCAGGCCAAGCGCCTGATCGAACTGATGGGCGGGCGCGACAAGCTGCTGCTGGCGGCTGGCGATGCCTACCTGAAGGGTGATTATCAGTGGGCTGCCGAGCTCGCGGGCTATGGGCTTCGTGTCGATCATGAGGACCGGTTGGCGCGCGATATCAAGGCCCGCAGTTTCCGTAAGCTCGGCTACGGGCAGATGAACATCAATTGGCGTAACTGGTACCTGATGAGCGCCATGGAGCTGGAAGGCAGCCTCGGCGGGGAACAGTCGCTGGAGCTGGCCAAACAACTGCGCGGCACCTTCCTTTCGCCGGACATGTTGAAAAATCTTCCGGTGAGAATCTTCCTGCAGAACTGGGTGACCCGCATCGACCCCGAGAAGAGCGATGACGTCGAACTGACCCTGGGCTTCAGCTTCCCCGATATCGGTGAAGAGTGGGCCCTGGAAGTGCGGCGTGGGGTGGTGGAGTTGCATCAGGGCATCCCGCAAGGCACCACGCTCAAGCTGACCCTGGACAAGACCTACCTGGATACTGTGATCAGTGGCGAGAACAGCCTGCTCAAGGGGGCCGTGCTGGGTGATGTGAAGGTCGATGGCAGCCTGTTGGAGATCAAAACCTTCCTCGGTTGCTTCGACTTCGAAGACGCGCCCATTGTGCTGACAGTTCGCTGATTCGGGTGGATTTGCTGACCGAGCGTGAGCATCCTGGGCCGATTTTTCCCCTGTTTCTGCGTGAATGCTTCCTGAGTGGCTGCACGGTTAGCGCTACACCCGTCGAAAGTGCGGAGGGGGTGGCGCCGACCTGCCGGCAAACTGAGTGTTCCTGACAACTGGAGGTTCGTTCGATGCATCTACTGTCTTTCGCCAAGGGTGCGCTAGCCATGTTCTGGCTGGTGGCCGTGGTCAACTTGATCTATCCCTTCGGCGAGCCGCTGTATCGGCCAGTGACCCTGCTGGCCGGCGGCATGCTAGCGGTCCATGTGTTGGAAGTGCTGCTGCTCAACCGTCGCCTGAAGAGCCGCCCACAACCTTGGCTGGATCGCCTGCAGGTGCTGCTGTTTGGTGTATTGCACCTGCGCAACCTGCGTTAACTGGGCGCTTAACGGCTGTCGTCCTGGTCGTTGAGCAGGCTCAGGCTGCGCGCCACGGTAAGGGCAATGAACAGCACGCCGACCACGGCTTCGCTGACCGCCAGCAGGCGGGCGGCGGGGGCGATGGCGTGGATATCGCCGTAGCCCAGAGTGGTCAGGGTCGTCAGGCTGAAATAGATAAAGTCATCCAACTGCAGCGGACCTTGCCCGGAGTGGAATGCATCCGGCCAGAAACCGCCAATGACCTGATAGCCAAAGGCAAAAGCCAGGGCAATCTGCAGGTAGAGCGCAATCAGGCCGTAGAGCAGTTCGCTGGTGACCGGTCGCTCGTGGGTGACTTTGCGGAACAAGGCGAAGAACAGCGCCAGGTACAGAAAGATCAGTGCCAGACCATTGGTGATCGTCGCCGGTAGTGCCAGCCAGTTGCCGAAGGCCAGCAGTAACAGGTTGACCGCACCAATGATGCCCACCAGCCGCAGGAACATCTGGCGATGGCGCAAGGTATTGATCCCAGCCAACACCAACAACAAGAGGGCGCCTAGCTCCAACCATTTAGGTGGTTGAGGCCAACCCATGATGGCGGTGAGGAACATGCTGCAGGCGAACAACAGGCGGAAGCGGTAGCGCAGCAAAAACCGGCTCAAGAAGCATCTCCTCGGTTGGCTGGTAAGCAGTCTGGCCAAGGGAACATGGGCTGTCCAGGCACGAGTCGTGCTCATCGCGTAGCCATTGATCGCAATGTGCCATTGTCTTTTTTCAGTGCAGCACGCACCATCCGCACGCTTCCAATCTTGACCGCATGGATTACCCGCAGTGGCGGTACGTTTCGCTTCACCCCGCAGCATCCGCAGGCTATGGCTGACAACTGCCAGTTCAAGCTTGCTGGCGTGCTTGTTGTTGAGCAGCCTGCATGCCGACTGGGATTTTTCCCTGATCAGCCGGCAGGCGGAAGCGCTCTATGGTCCGCTGGGGGAGGGGCGTCAACGTATCGATGCGTGGCAGCGTTTGCTGGCCAGCCATGCGCAGGTCGGCGAGGAAGAAAAGCTGCGGGTAGTTAATCGCTTCTTCAACCGCCAGCTGCGTTTTCAAGATGACCGAAGTCTCTGGCACGCAACCGATTATTGGGCTTCGCCGGTCGAGTCGTTAGGCCGCGGCGCCGGGGACTGTGAAGACTTTGCCATCGCCAAGTATTTCAGCCTGCGGCACCTGGGCGTCGCCAGTGAAAAGCTGCGAATCACCTATGTCAAAGCCTTGCGTTTGAATCAGGCGCATATGGTGCTGACCTACTACGCAAGCCCGACCGCCACCCCGCTGGTCTTGGATAACCTCAACCCGGCCATTCTGCCGGCCAGCCAGCGTGGCGACCTGTTGCCGGTCTATGCCTTCAACGGGGAAGGCCTCTGGTTGCCCGGGGCGGGTGGAAACAAGCGGGTAGGCGACAGCAAGCGCTTGTCGCGCTGGCAAGACCTGTTGAAAAAAATGCGCACCGAAGGCATTCCCGCTGAGCCGGTCTACTAGGAGTAGGAGCTGAGATGTCCCTGTTCAAGCAATTATTGATCGCGATTTGCCTGTTTCTCGTGATCGCCTTTAGCGGCAACTTTATGGTCAGCCTGGAAAGCTCGCGGGCGCAGTACGTCAATCAACTGCGCTCCCACGCGCAGGATGCGGCCACGGCGTTGGGCTTGGCGCTGACGCCGAATATCGATGATCCAGCGATGGTCGAGTTGATGGTCAGCTCGATTTTCGATAGCGGCTATTTCGCCGGCATCCGCGTGGTCAACCTGGCCACGGGCAAGGTGATGGTTGAGCGCAGTGGGATTGCGAATGAAACCCAGGTGCCGGCCTGGTTCGTGAGGTTGATCGGCCTGCAGCCGGCCGGCGGCGATGCCATCGTCAGCCGTGGCTGGGAGCAGGCCGCGCGCGTTGAGGTGGTCAGCCACCCGATGTTCGCCATCGCCAAGCTCTGGCAAAGCGCCTTGGGTAGCCTCGGCTGGCTGCTGCTCTGTGGGGTGGTCAGTGCAGGTCTTGGCGCAGTGCTGCTGCGCCGGCAGTTGAGGCCCTTGGATTACATGGTCGAGCAGTCGCGCGCCATCGCCCGCCGCGAGTTCCTCAGCCTGCCGGAGTTGCCCCGCACCCCCGAGCTGAAACGCGTGGTGCAAGCCATGAACCAGATGGTCGAGAAGCTCAAGACGCTCTTTCAGGAGCAGGCCGAACGCAGCGAAAAACTCCGCGAGGACGCCTATCAGGACAGCCTGACCGGGCTGGCCAATCGGCGTTATTTCGACATGCAGCTGCAGGCGCGGCTGAGCGTCGAGGAACAGGCCTGCGCAGGTTATCTGCTGCTGTTGCGGGTGAATGATCTGCTCGGGCTGAACCAGCGCCTGGGTGGGCAGCGCACCGACCAGTTGCTCAAGGCAGTGGGCGAGCAACTGTCGCGTCTGAGTGCGGAGTATCCAGAAACCAGCGATCTGGTCGCGCGCAGCCGTGGCGGCGAATTCGCCGTGCTGGCGCCAGGCCTGGTGCGCGAGGAGGCCGAACAGTTGGTGCAGCGGTTGAGCGTGGCGCTGGAAAGCCTGCGCGCCACCGGCGCCTCGGATTGCACGCCGGTGGCCCATATGGGCCTGGCTTCGTTCAACCCCGGCGACTCGTCGCAGACCCTGCTCGGTCTGGCGGATGAAGCGCTGACCCAGGCCGAAAGCCACGGCGAGCCAAACTGGGTTCGGTTGGAGCGCAGTGACGTGGCGACTATCGGCGAAGAGCGGCATGTCTGGCATCGTTTGCTCGATCAGGCGCTGAATCAGGGGCGCTTCCGCCTGTTCTTCCAACCTGTGGTGGACTG
>JBOICE010000412.1:0-6619 GCA_050739815.1 Pseudomonas sp.
ATCCAGGGCATGATTTCCATGCCCAAAGACCTTCCTGACGACCCTGTTTTGCTCAAGCAACTGCTTGAGCAAAGGCTGAGTGAGCGCGAGTCAGATAAGGGCAAAATCGTTCATCTCGAAGAAGAAAATGCGCTGTTGCGTCAGCGCCTTTTCGGGCGCAAGTCAGAGCAGACAGCCGACCCCGCGACCCCGCAAATGGCCTTGTTCAACGAAGCTGAAAGCGTGGCCGAGTCTGTCGACGAAACGGTTGAAGAAGAGGTCGTAGCTCCGACCAAACGGCGGGGCAAACGCAAGCCTCTGCCCGCCGATCTTCCGCGTATCGAAGTCGTTCACGAGCTGCCCGAGCACGAGCTGACCTGCGCCTGCGGTTGCCTTAAACACAGCATTGGCGAGGAAATCAGCGAGCAGCTCGAGATCGTGCCGATGCAGATCCGCGTGATCCGGCACGTCCGCAAGGTCTACGCCTGCAAGGGCTGCGAAAGCGCACCGGTCACCGCCGACAAGCCGGCCCAGCTGCTCGAGAAGAGCCTGGCCAGCCCCAGCGTGCTGGCGATGCTGCTGACCACCAAGTACGCCGATGGCATCCCGCTGTATCGCTTCGAGAAGATGCTTAGCCGCCACGGTGTCGACATCCCCCGGCAGACCCTGGCGCGCTGGGTGATCCAGAGTGGCGAGCAACTGCAACCGCTGCTCAACCTGATGCGCGACAAGCTGCTCGACTACCCGGTGCTGCACGTCGACGAAACCCGCCTGCAGGTGCTGCATGAACCGGGACGAGATCCCAGCGCGCAATCCTGGATGTGGGTACAAAGCGGTGGGCCGCCAGACAAGCCGGTGATCCTCTTCGACTACAGCGCCAGCCGCGCGCAGGAGGTACCGTTGCGCCTGCTCGACGGCTATCGCGGCTACCTGATGACCGACGACTACGCCGGCTACAACGCCGTGGCAGCACGCGACGGTATCGAGCGCCTGGCCTGCTGGGCGCATGCGCGGCGCAAGTTCGTCGAGGCACAGAAGGTGCAGCCCAAGGGCAAGACCGGGCGGGCCGACATGGCCCTGAGCCTAATTAACAAGGTGTACGGCATCGAGCGTGACCTGAAAGAGGCCTGCGACAGCGAGCGCCTGGCCGCCCGCCAACAGCGCAGCCGGCCGCTGCTCGACCAGCTCAAGTCCTGGCTGGACAAGACCCAGCCGCACATCGCCGGGCAGACGGCACTGGGCAAGGCGGTGAACTACCTGGCCAGCAACTGGAACCGGCTAGTGCGCTACGTCGAAGGCGGCCACCTGCCCATCGACAACAACCGCGCCGAGAACGCCATTCGGCCCTTCGTCATCGGCCGCAAGAACTGGCTGTTCAGTGACACGCCCAAGGGCGCCACGGCCAGCGCGCAGATCTACAGTCTGATCGAAACCGCCAAGGCCAACGGGCAGGAGCCCTATGCCTGGCTGCGCCACATCCTTGAGCGCCTGCCCACGGCACAGAGCCTCGAGGACTACGAAGCTCTGCTGCCGTGGAACTGCCAACCAAGGACGCCCCTGTAAGACGCAACACCCCACCAGCGGGAGGTGGGGTTTATGGAGCGCTTACGCTGGTGATGGCATGCGTATCCACCGCCAGGCGCAGGGTGTGCAGCCCAGTGTCCAACGAGGATTCCCAGACGGTTTTGTTCCACGCCATCTGGGTGGCTCCCCAGATATTGTTCACGAGAACGTGCAGGCAGCCCTGTTCGTCCTTGATGCGAGCCACCAGCGCGCGCACTTCGTCGGGCACCAGATGGTCAACCCGGATCGCGATTCCGCGACCACCAGCCTCATCCACTAGAGCTGCGGTGTCTTCAATTGTTTCAGCCCGGTTCATTTCCGATCGCCCGGAGCGGGTCGACCGCCCCGTGACGTAGAGGGTCGCGCCGGCCGCGCCCAGCTGCACCGCGATCCCGCGGCCCGCGCCTCGGGTTGCTCCGGCGACCAGCGCAACTTTGCCGGTGAGCGATGTCTTCATGGTTTGCCTCCCATGGTGCTGCCTTGAGCGGCGCACAATTGAGTTGAGGTGCAACGCCACGAGTGAAGATTGCTGGGGATGCTGCAGGAACTGTAGCGGACTGGAGGGACTTTGATCCCGGGCCGCAGGTGAAGCCGACTGGCCCTCGGCGTCTGGCCCGGCTCCATCGAGGGAGGCGCTCCATTTCCATCCCGCGCCAAAACAAAACCCCGCTCAGCGCAGGCTGGCGGGGCTTCTTGTCGTGTTTACTCAGTCAGCGAGTGTCTATTGCTTGGCGTCGAGTGCATTGGAGACGGCATTAACGAACAGCGCCTGTTCGTCATACAGCGAGCTCGGCGTCTCGGCTTGTTTCCAGGTCGACCATTGCACCACCACAAGGTTTTCAGCCGGGTTAATCGCAATGGTCTGGCCGAAGATGCCAAAGGCCCAGAAAGTCTGATCGGAGGTGCTGGTCTTCTTCGGTTCAGCCTTGGCATCGGGCGCCGGGGCGGAGAACCACCACTGGTAGCCGTACTGCCCCTCGGGTGCGAAGTTGGTTATCGAGCCTTTGGCCTTGGTCCAGCGGGTAGAGCGCTTGATCCAGTCATCCGGCAGGATCTTCTCGCCGCTGGCGAGTTTGCCGCCGCTCATGACGAACTGTCCGAAGCGCCCCCAATCACGCAGCGAGGCGTTGAAACCATGCCCGCCCATATCCACCTGGTCTTTCACCAGGGCATGCCAGACGCCGTCCTGCTCCATGCCGAAGCGGCTCCAGATGCGGCTTTCCAGGTATTTTGCGATGGTCATCCCGGTGGCGTTTTCCAGCACCCGGCCAACCAGCCAGGCACCGCCGGTGTTGTAAGACCAGACTTCACCCAGCTTCACGCCTGGCTTGCGCTTCACCGATTTCACCAGGTTCAGGACGCAGTCGTAGGGGGCGGGTTTGGCTTCGCACTGGGTCATGTGGGAGAAGTCGGAATCCGGCGATGCGTAGTTCTCGTCCCAGACGACGCCAGAGGTGTGCTGCATCAGTTGATGCAGGGTCACGCCTTCCCAGGCAGTGCCTTTGAGTTCCGGAACATAGTGTGTGACCGGATCATCGGTCGATTTGATCTTGCCTTCCTTAATTGCCACACCGATTAGTACGCTAACGACGGACTTCGCCACCGAGCGAGAAGTCCACAGTGTGCGTTGTGTATTGCCCTTGCCGTAATACTCATAGGCAACTTCGCCGTTCTTCAAGACTAATAGCCCGGTGACACTTTGATTGACCAGGTATTTGTCCAGATCATAGTCGCTGCCATTCATCGAGTAATGAATGCCAGTCAGTTTGTTCTTGGCTTCGGGGAGGGGAAATGGTTTGGCGCCCTGCGGGCTGAACACATCGCCCTCATACAGGCGGTAGGTGTTGCGAAAGCCGATAACTCGCGCATCCTGGTTCCAGGTCAGCATGTCCTTGGGGTTTGGCAGGGTCTGGTCGAACGGCTCGGGGCACACATGCAGCCCTGGTACCTTGCAGGGTGGAGTTTCCTCGGAAGCGAACACTGTGCTGGTCATGCCCAGGCCGATGCTGGCGGTGAGAAGTGCAGTTAGAGAAAGTCGGTTAAATGACTTATTTATTGTTTGCGTTTGTATCATCAGATAATCCTCGAAATACGAGTGTGCAATGCGGGGCGGCTTGATTGAGCGCTTTTTATTGGCGCGGAATAACGGCCTGAGAAATTATTGTCAGTTGCTGGGCGCAGTTGTGTGCGGGTTGAAAATATCAAGTTTGATTCGGGTGGAATAGAATAATAAAGTGCTGGCTTGTATTAAAAAAACTAACAGCTCACCCAGAAGTGCTTATGTCCAGAAACCGGCTTCCTCCTCTCAACTCCATCAGGGCCTTCGAGGCGGCTGCGCGCCTGGGCAGCTACATGGCTGCCTCAGAGGCGCTGCATGTCACCCAGCCCGCCATTGGCCGTCATGTGAAAATTCTCGAGGACTGGCTGGGGGTAAAACTGTTCGATCGCCACGCCCGTGGCGTGACCCTGACGGCAGCAGGGCAGACGTACTACAACGCCACGTCGCAGGCCCTGCAGATACTCACGGACGCCGGCGCACAACTGGGCCGGTCGAAGGGCGAGCGCTGGCTGAGAATCCTCTCCGTACCGGCCTTCGCATCCCGCTGGCTGACCCCGCAGATTATGCTGCTGCGGGCCCTGCGCCCCGACCTGAAGATCGCCATTGAGCCGAATGCCTCCTTCACTTCGGTGGATGCCAGGCAGGCCGACATCGGCATCGCCTATGGCCTGATTGGCGAGTTATCGGGCGTGAGGCAAGTGCTGATTCGCCCGAAGGTATTTCCGGTGTGCTCGCCCGAGTATTTCGCACAACTGCAGGGCAGCCTGCGCCCCGAGGATCTCGCGCAATACAACCTCATCCATGTCGACAACGGGCAGTGGTGGAACAGTTGGTTTGCCGCGCAGAACATCGGTCTGCGCGTCAGTGCCGACGTCTCCCACGTCAGTAACGACAATGCCCTGGCCCTGGCGCAGCGTGGCCATGGCATTGCCCTGGCCAATGAGGTGCTGGTCAAACGCGAACTCATGGAAGGGCGTCTTATCTGCTGCGTCAACGCCGCTATGCACCTGGAGAGCTACCAGATATTGACCCCTCAACCTGAGGTGTCGGAAGACGTTGCATGGTTCATCGACTGGATCGCCAGCGCCTTGCAGGAGGAGTTTCCCGAAGCGGCTTTCTGAAGGCGGGGCGAGTAGGCCCGGGAACTGCCGTATTCGTTCATGCCGGGTGCATGCCGGGTTTACGCGAGGTGAGGCTGCGGGGCGTGCTCTGGCGTGATCGCCTGTTCGGCCACGTTGCGCAAGATCAGCATGGATTGCTCGGACTCGCGTTCGATTCGCTTGCGCAGGACCAGTCGATCGGCCAGGCGCATCAACAGGCCTGAAAACTGGTACTCCAGCGTGCGCACAAAACGCGTGCCACGGGCCGTGGCTGCGCATTCATAAGTGAGCAACAGCTGGAGGCCGTGGTTGCCTGTTGCTCGCGCCCGCCAGCGCTGGCCGGGGACGAGTTCGACAACATCCCAGCTCAGATGACCCGCGCGGCCGCCTGCGTGAATATTCTCTTCAAAATGGCTGCCGGCCGGCAGCGGACCGCCGGGACCGTCCACTTGTAGGGAGGAGGGGTGCCACTCCGGCCAGCGCGTGGCCGAGCTGGCGTAAGCCAGAACCTGTTCCGGGGCGCGGGCGATCTCGATGGCGTGCTGCATGACGGTCATGGGCGATCTCCTTGGCGATCCACCGGTTCCCAGTGCAGGCTGCCCAGCAGCCAGTCCATCAGCGGGAACACCAGATTGAAATTGTGCGTCTGCATCAGGTCACGGCGGTGGTGCAGCTCGTGCAGGCGGCGCATGTGGCTTATCCAAGGCAGGCGGGCCACGGGATGGCTATCGGGCAGATGTTCACAGGCATGAAAAATCTCGTAGCTGAGGTAGCCGAACAGCAGCGTGCCGGAGAACAACGCGGCAATATTGCCGTTGAACCTGGCCAGCAGCCACCAGGCGGCAAACAGACCGATGCTGTAGAAGACGATCAGCCAGGCCGGAAAGAGGATCACTCGCCAGTCCCGGGCGGTGTCGTAGCGCATCTGCCCGGCGACAAAGAAGCTGTGGTGATCGCCGGTGTGACGCTTGTAGAACAGCGCGCCCAGCCGACTTTTGTGGTGCCCCAGATTCTTGTGCACGGTGTATTCCCCCCAGTTGAAGAACACCAGCGTCAGTGGAATGACCAGCCACTCCAGGGGGCGCACCCGATCCAGGGAGCTGCAGAAAAAGGTGAGGCACAGCACGCCATAGGCCAGCACGAAGGCAGCATGCAGCCAGGGGTTGTACCAAGCGTGGATGCCCGCGCGATAGCGTGACCGAAAGGCTTGCGTGTCGTAGGCCATGACTGCTCCAGAGCTTCCAGTGACGTTGACAGGAGTCTAGCGATCGACAAATTATTGCGATAATGGATATTTGTGATGAGTATTATTCATGAATGTGAATTTGCGCCAGATAGATTTGAACCTGCTGCTGGTGTTCGATGCGCTGATGCAGGAGCAGAACCTGTCGCGGGCCGCCTTGAAGCTGCACATGAGCCAGCCGGCCGTCAGCAATGCGTTGGCACGTTTGCGCAAGCAGTTGGGCGCGACGCTGTTCAAGCGCACGGCTCGTGGCATGTCGCCGACGCCCCAGGCGCAAGCCCTGTACGGACCGATACGGCAGGCCTTGCACCTGTTGCAGATAGGATTGGGCGCGCAGGAGGCCTTTGATCTGCAGGCGGAGCACCTTTTCAGGTTGTCCATGAATGACTATGCGCAGCTAACGTTGTTGCCGGCCCTGCTGGCACGCCTGAAGGTGTTGGCGCCTCGGGTGGTGTTGTCTGTGCAAAGCGATCAAGCCGATTCACTGACAGCGCGGCTGGCGACAGGTGAGCTGGACCTCGCGATCGACTATCTGTATTTCGAGAGCACGGACCTGTGCTACCAACCCTTGCTGGAGGAGCAGTTGGTGGTGATTGGCCGGGCTGGGCATCCGGCATTCGAGGCTGGGCTTACGCTGGCCGGTTATCAGGGCAGCCAGCATGTATTGGTCCTGCC
>JBOICE010000413.1:0-6763 GCA_050739815.1 Pseudomonas sp.
ATCTTGCCCCGGCGAAAGTCTTCGATGATTTCTTCGATGCTGTTGAACGACATGGCGGCAGTCTCGCGGGTCGGCGGGTGGCTACAAATGATTCGATAGTTTATGGTATACCATAATACAAAATAGCCGAAATAGTGGAGGCATCATGAAGGCTTACTGGATTGCTCATGTGAATGTGACCGAGCCCACTCAGTATGGTGAATACACCGCCCGCGCACCGGCGGCTATTGCGCTGTTCGGCGGCAGACTGCTGGCCCGTGGTGGTCGTAGCCAAGCCTTGGAGGGGCGGCCGACGCCGCAGCGCAGTGTGGTGATCGAGTTTGCGTCTTACGAACAGGCGCTGGCCTGCTACCACTCGACCGAATACCAGGACGCCTGCAAGCATCGCCAGGGCGTGGCGCAGGCCGAGGTGATTATTGTCGAAGGGTTCGAGCCGTGATCTTTGGTTGTGCCTGAGCCTGCAATCTCCAGCAGAGCTGGCTCCTACAAAGAGCAGCAACGCGTAGGGCGTACCGGGCGCCGCGCCGCTCGCGAAGCAGTACGCCATTTCGAACGGCGGAGTGTTCGCTACGCACCTGAGCGGTCCGCCGCCCGACGCTTTTGCAACGTACAGGAGCGAGGGGGACGCCGAGTGGGGACGCCGAGTCCTCTGCTCGAGATGCTTTACATGGCCGAGTCTTTCGGCCTCAGCGGATGAAGTGCACTTTGCCGCTGTCATCGTTGCCGATGTAGATGCCGTAGACCCCGGCCTGGCGTTCTTCGATATAGCGTTCGAGGATTTGCCGGATGGCCGGGTAATAGATGCTTTCCCAGGGAATCTCTTCGGGGGCGAAGAAGCGGTAGTCGAGGGTTTCCGGCCCGTATTGGCCAGTCACTTCCAGCGCAGTGGCGCGGAAGATGATGTACACCTCGCTGATCTTCGGCACGCTGAAGATTGAGTAGGGAGAGAGAATCTCGGCGCGTACGCCGCTTTCTTCCCAGACCTCGCGCAGGGCTGCCTGCTCTGTGGTTTCGCCGCTCTCCATGAATCCGGCCGGCAGCGTCCAGGAGCCAGGACGAGGGGGGATGGCGCGCTGGCAGAGCAGGTACTTGCCGTCCTGCTCGATGATGCAGCCGGCGATGACCTTGGGGTTCTCGTAGTGGATATAACCGCAACCTGCGCAGATCAGTCGCTCGTGGGTGTCGCCGGCGGGGAGCTGACGGCTCAGGGCAGCGGCACCACAGTGCGGACAAAAGCGCGGGCTGGGCATGGCGTCAGCGTCCTATACGTGGCTCTTTGAGGGCGATCGGGGTGGCGATCTCACGCAACTCGGCGGCTTCTTCCTGCTTGGTGCGCAGGTAGTCGAGCGCCACTTTGGCTGCCGCGCGAACATGATTGACCGAGGCTTGGTGGGCGGCCAGCGGGTCGCCACTCTTGATCGCCTCGACGATCAGTTCCATTTCCTGGTTGCTCGCCCCGCGGCGGTTCGCCTGCGACACCGAAGTTGCGCGCAGGTAGCTGATGCGCGCCTGCAACTGGCGCAACTGGGTCGCGGCGCTACGGTTGCCGGAGCCTTCCAGCAGCACATCGTAGAAGCTCTGCACCGAGTCGATCACCTGCTGCAATTCGCCTTCTTTGAGAGCCTCGCGGTTTTCTTCGAGGGCTCGTTCCAGTGCGCGGATATCCTTGGGTTTGGCATTCAGGGTGAACAGCTGAACGATCAACCCTTCGAGCACGCAGCGCAGCTCATAGATGTCGCGTGCATCTTCCAGGGTGATGATCGCCACTCGTGGGCCCTTGGCATCGGCGAACTCCACCAGCCCTTCGGACTCCAGATGCCGCAGCGCCTCGCGTACCGAGGTGCGACTGACGCCGAGACGATCACAGAGATCGCGCTCGACCAGGCGATCACCCGGCATCAACTGGAAGTTCATGATCGCGCTGCGCAATTTTTCCAGCACGATTTCGCGCAGGGTGATGGGGTTGTGATTGACCTTGAAGCTGTCATCGAGAGGCAGGCGTTTCATGGGGTCCGCTCTGGTTATGGCTGTCCGTAGGGAAGTGCCGGAGCACCTGATGGTCATTCGATCATAGGGGCTCTGCGCGTTTCGGAAAACCTGAAGTTAAGTGGCGGTCTCGGCATCGGCCTCGGCGAAGGCCTCACGGGCGATCCGGAAGCTGTCGACCGCCGCCGGAACGCCACAGTAGATGCCGACCTGTAGCAAAATCTCGCGAATCTGCTCACGGCTGAGGCCGTTACGCAGGGCTCCGCGCACATGCAGCTTGAGTTCATGCGGGCGATTGAGTGCCGAAATCATGGCCAAGTTTATCATGCTGCGTTGTTGCAGCGACAAACCCTCCCGGCCCCAAACATGGCCCCAGCAATACTCGGTGACCAGTTCCTGTAACGGCCGAGTGAAGTCGTCGGCATTCTCGATCGACTTGTTCACATAGGCTTCGCCGAGCACCTGAGTTCGGATCGCCAGGCCTTGTTGGTATTTGTCGTTGCTCATAGTGCTCTCCTGCTGCCTGCTAACCGAGGCCGCCCATCAGCGTGTATTTGATTTCCAGGTAGTCCTCGATGCCGTACTTGGAGCCTTCGCGGCCCAGCCCCGAGGATTTGATCCCGCCGAAGGGCGCTACCTCGGTGGAGATCAGCCCTTCGTTGATGCCGACCATGCCGTACTCCAGCGCCTCGCTCATGCGCCAGGCGCGGCCCAGATCACGGGTGTAGCAGTAGGCGGCAAGGCCGTATTCGGTGTCATTGGCCAGTCGTATGGCGTCGGCTTCGGTGCTGAAGCGAAACACTGCCGCCAGTGGTCCGAAGGTTTCTTCGCGGGTCACTTTCATCTCGGCGGTCACGCCTGCGAGCACCGTCGGTTGGTAGAAACCATGGCCGAGTGCGTGGCGTTCACCGCCGCAGAGCAGTTGAGCACCATGCTCCAGGGCATCCTGTACATGGTCATCGACCTTGGCCACCGCGCGGTCGTTGATCAGCGGCCCTTGGGTCACCCCAGCATCCAGGCCATTGCCAACCTTGAATTCGAGAACCCGCTCGGTAAGCCGCGCGACGAAGGCGTCATGGATGCCGTCCTGCACTAGGAAGCGGTTGACGCACACGCAGGTCTGCCCGGCATTGCGGAACTTGGCGATCAGCGCACCTTCCACAGCGCGCTCCAAGTCGGCGTCATCGAAGACGATAAAGGGCGCGTTGCCACCCAGCTCCAGCGAGACTTTTTTCAGCGTATTGGCGCATTGCGCCATCAACAACTTGCCGATGGCCGTGGAACCGGTGAAAGACAGCTTGCGCACGCTGGCGCTGCTGGTCAGTTCGGCGCCGATAGTTACGGCATCGCCGGTGATTACGTTGAAGATCCCCGGCGGGATGCCGGCCTGTTCCGCCAGTGCGGCCATGGCCAGGGCGGAGAAAGGCGTTTCCGGCGCCGGCTTGACGATGCACGGGCAGCCGGCGGCCAGTGCCGGGCCGGCCTTGCGGGTGATCATTGCGGTGGGGAAGTTCCACGGGGTGATGGCCGCCACTACGCCGATCGGCTCCTTGCTGACGACAATCCGCGCATCGCCTTTATGGCTGGGGATAGTGTCGCCGTAGATGCGCTTGGCTTCTTCGGCGAACCACTCGATGAAGCTGGCGGCGTAAAGGATTTCGCCTTTGGCCTCGGCCAGTGGCTTGCCCTGCTCGAGGGTGAGGATCTGCGCCAGGGCGTCGGCATGCTCGAGCATCAGCGCATGCCAACGCTTGAGGATGGAACTGCGTTCCTTGGCCGTGCGTGCGCGCCAGGCCGGCCAGGCGGCAGTCGCCGCACTGATGACTTCCTGGGTCTCTGCTGCGCCCATGTGCGGTACCCGGCCGAGCGCTTCGCCATTGGCCGGGTTGAGGATCACGCGGCTTTCGCCACTCAGGGCGTCGCGCCATTGGCCGTTGAGATAGGCCTGCTGGCGGAACAGGTGCAAGGCTGCTGGGGTCATGCCGGCTCCATAGAATAAAAAGGAAGGGCCGCGTCTAAAAAGCGGGGAAGTGCGTACGGCCCTTCGGAAAAGTCAGGCAACTGCGGGCAGGGCGCCGAGCTTGCCGTGGCAGTAGATCATCGGCGTCAGCTCTGCTTCGGGCAGGATCAGGTTCTTCACCTTGCCGACCAGGATGGCGTGGTCGCCGCCTTCGTACTCGCGCCACAGCTCGCACTCGATGATCGCGGTGGCATGGCTCAGGATCGGGTTGCCCAGTGCGCTGAGGTGCCAATCTATGCCCTCGGCCTTGTCCTTGCCCTTGCGCGCAAAAGCGTAGGCCACGTCCTGCTGGTCGGCGCTGAGCACGTGAATGGCGAACTGCTTGCTGTGACACAGTATCGGATAGGAGTCTGAGGCGTAGTTGGGGCAGAACAGCACCAATGCCGGGTCTATCGACAGGGCGCTGAAGGCGCTGGCGGTGATGCCGACGATGTCGCCGTTTTCATCCAGTGCTGTGACCACGGTGACGCCGGATGGGAAGGAGCCCATTACCTGCTTGTAGATGCCTGGTTCTATCATTTTCTATACCTCGTGTTCTGGGTCGTGATGGTGTTTAGCGCATGACAAACGGGTCGGGCATCGGTGCTTGCGAGAGGTTGATCCACACCGTTTTCAACTCGGTGTAGGCGAGCACCGAGTCGATGCCGCTCTCGCGACCGTAGCCGCTGTTCTTGAAACCGCCGATCGGCGCCATGGCCGACACGGCGCGATAGGTATTGACCCAGATGATCCCGGAGCGGATGTCGCGGGCCAGGCGGTGGGCGCGGCCGAGGTCGCGGGTCCAGATGCCGGCGGCGAGACCGAACTGCGAGTCGTTGGCGATGGCCAGGGCTTCGGCTTCGTCCTTAAAGCGGATCACCGCGGCGACGGGGCCGAAGACTTCTTCCTGCATGATCTTCAGGCTGTTGCGGTTGCACTCGAACAGGGTCGGCTCGTAGTACCAGCCGTTGCTGTCGATCTGTGCGCGCTTGCCGCCCAGGCGCAGCGTGGCGCCTTCGGCGAGGGCGTCGGCAACCAGGCCTTCGACCACCGCGAGTTGCTGAGCGGTGGCCATGGGGCCCATCTCGCTGCTCTCATCCTGCGGGTTGCCGATGCGGATGCGTTGGGCCCGCGCGACCAGGCGTGCGATGAACTCGTCGTAGATTTCGTCCTGCACAAGCAGGCGCGAACCGGCGACGCAGCTCTGCCCTGCGGCGGCGTAGATGCCGGCGACGGCACCGTTGACGGCGCTGTCGAGGTCGGCATCGGCGAAGATGATGTTCGGCGACTTGCCGCCGAGTTCCAGCGACAGCTTGGCGAAGTTTTCCGCGCTGCTGCGCACCACATGGCGGGCGGTCGCCGCGCCGCCGGTGAAGGCAATCTTGCGCACCAGCGGATGGCGGGTCAGCGCCGCGCCGGTGCTCGGGCCGTAACCGGTGACCACATTGACCACACCCGGCGGTATCCCCGCCTCAAGCGCCAGCCGGGCCAGTTCGAGGATGGTCGCCGAAGCGTGCTCGGACGGCTTGAGGACAATGGTGTTACCGGCCGCCAGCGCCGGAGCCAGCTTGATCGCGGTCAAGTACAGCGGGCTGTTCCAGGGAATGATCCCGGCCACCACGCCCATCGGCTCATGCACCGTGTAGGCGAACAGATCCGGCTTATCCAGCGGCAGGGTGCCGCCTTCGAGCTTGTCGGCCAAACCGGCGGTGTAGTGAAAAAACTCCGGCAGGTAACCGACCTGACCGCGGGTTTCGCGGATCAGCTTGCCGTTGTCGCGGCTTTCCAGCTGGGCCAGGTGCTCCTTATTCTCGGCGATCAGATCGCCGAGGCGGCGCAGCAGTTTACCCCGCGCGGTGGCGGTCAGGCCGCGCCAGGCCGGGCTTTCGAATGCCTTTTGCGCGGACTGTACGGCACGCTCGACGTCCGCTTCATCGGCATCGGGCAATTCTGCCCAAGGCTCGGCGAGTGCCGGGTTGAGGCTATGGAAGGTCTTGCCGGAAAGGGCATCGAGCCACTGGCCGTCGATGCACATGCGAAAGCGTTCGAGGGTCATGCAACGATCTCCTTCTCGGTTGGCGTAGCCGCCAGGGCACGGTTGAGGAAGTCGAGCAGCATCTGGTTGACCAGACGCGGTGATTCCACCGGCATCATATGCCGCTGCTCTTCGAGCACGACCACTTGCGCGGCGGGAATCCGCTCGGCCAGTTGCCGGGCCATTTCCGGCGTCGAACCGGGATCCAGCTCGCCGGTGGCGACCAGCGTGGCGACCTGGATGCTGCCGAGGTCGTCGACGCGGTACATGTCCTGGGTAGCGAACAGTTCATAGGTGGTCAGGTAGCCGAGCGGATCGTTGCTTGCCAGCGTTTGCCGGATGGCGGCGATCTGGGCTGGGTTGGCGGCCTGGTATTCGCGGCTGAACCAGCGCGACAAGGCGGCTTCGGCGTTGGCGTCCGGGCCGTGTTCAGCGGCCTGGCTGGTGCGCTCGATCACGCCGGCGCGCTGCTCCGGGCTGCGGTTGAACACGCTATTGAGGATCGCCAGGCCGTTCAACCGGGTGGGGTAGTGCAGGGCAAACGCCCGCGCCACCAAGCCGCCCATGGAGAAGCCGACTACCACGGCCTGCGTCAGGCCGAGGTGATCGAGCAGTTCGAGCAACTGCTCGGCATAGCCGAGCAACTCGGTGCCTGGCGCCGGGCGCGGGCTGGCGCCGTGGCCGAGCCTGTCATAGGCGATCACACGAAAATGCGGCGCCAGGCCAACGATCTGGCCACCCCA
>JBOICE010000414.1:0-5177 GCA_050739815.1 Pseudomonas sp.
GAACACACAACGCAGAATGCATTCCAGCAAATTGGCCAGGTGTTGACGTTCTGCTTCCAGCAGAGGTGGATGGGCCATGATCACAACAATTTAGAGTGGGCTTGCGCAATCGTCGCGAACGGGCTGGTGACGCCCGCTGCGGGGGTGGCCAGTATATCCACGGGCATACCGAGCTTTTGCTCCAACTCGCTTTTGATGCGGGCGCGTTGCAGCAGGCTGATGGGAGGGGTGGACCGGATGAGCAAGTCAACGTCACCACCGCGGCGAGCATCATCCAGCCTGGAACCATAAAGCCACACACGCGGCACCGTGCCCCGCCACTGCCGCTGTGGTGGTGCGAATGATGTCTACCTGATGTTCAGTGAGTCGCATGGCGCCAAGGCGTCCTGGGCTGTTGATGTGAGGCTATTGTCATCCTTTGGCAGGCGCGGCGCAAAACCGCGTGCTCTTGCAGATAACGAATGCTCATAGCGGGATACCTGTGCGCCTGGGCGTTCGGGATTGGCTCTCAACAGTCTTTATATACGAAGGCAGGGGCTCATCAACGCCGGACTGAATGGAGCACCGGAACGGCGATCCGCTCGCCCCAAGAACCGCTTGACCATCCCCAAGTTAGAACAGTTGTTGCCTCAATGGGCAAAAATTGGAATCTGACCCCAATTCGCCTTGACTGCTATCGATCGGTACTAAAATTACAAATCTAAATTTATAGCTTCGATTTGTAAAAATGATTCCTCGTGAAGCACTGGCCACGCTCCATCGGTTGGCCAAAGGCTTTCCTGTGGTGGCCTTGACGGGCCCGCGCCAGGCGGGCAAGACCACGCTCGCGCGACTGGCGTTTGGCGATAAAGCCTATGTGTCGCTGGAAAACCCGGACGAACGTGAGTTTGCCGAGCAG
The DNA here is from genome assembly GCA_050739815.1 of Pseudomonas sp. Taxonomy (GTDB): domain Bacteria; phylum Pseudomonadota; class Gammaproteobacteria; order Pseudomonadales; family Pseudomonadaceae; genus Aquipseudomonas. The sequence continues at coordinate 899 of JBOICE010000414.1, forward strand.
GACCCCAGGCGGTTTTTGCAGCGCTTCACCGAGGGCGCAATTCTGGACGAGGTTCAGCGCTGCCCAGCGCTGCTGTCATGGCTGCAAGGACTGGTGGACGAGCGCCGGCGCATGGGCGACTTTGTGCTCACAGGGTCGCAGCAGTTTGAGCTGGCGTCGGGCATGAGCCAGTCGCTGGCAGGTCGTGTGGGGCGGGTGGAGTTGTTGACACTTTCGGGCGCCGAGTTGACCGCTGCAGGCCGCATGCCCGCCACGGTGGAGGTCTGTCTTTGGCAGGGCGGCTACCCGGCGCTCTATGACCGCGCGCTGGCACCTGGCGACTGGTTTGCGAACTACGTAGCGACCTACCTGGAGCGCGATGTGCGCCAACTGCTCGCGGTGCGCGACCTGACGCAGTTTCAGCGCTTTGTGCGCATGTGCGCGGCGCGCTCAGGCCAGTTGCTCAACCTGGCAGCGTGGGCGCGGACTGTGGCATTTCGGCGGTGACGGCGCGCGAATGGCTGTCGGTGCTGGAGGCCAGCTACTTGGTGATGCGTTTGCCGCCCTACCACCGCAATTTTGGCAAACGGCTGGTGAAGACTCCAAAGCTGTATTTTCTGGACGTGGGCTTGATGGCCTGGCTGCTCGGCATCCGCAATGCAGCCAGCATCGAAACCCATGCGGCACGCGGCGCGTTATTCGAGACTTGGGTGGTGTCAGAGTTGGTCAAGCAGCGCTTGAATGCTGGCGAGCCGGTCGATCTGTTTTTTTGGCGCGACAACGTGGGGCACGAGGTGGATGTGGTGTTCGAGACACCTGCCGGGCTGCAGGCCGTGGAGATCAAGTCAGGCAGCACATTCGCGCCGGACTGGCCGGCTTCAGTCCTGAAGTGGCAGCGCCTGACCGAGGGTGCTGCATCGACGCCGTGGCTGGTGTTCGGCGGCGAGGGTGACTATGACCGTCAGGGCTGTCGGGTCTTGGGGTGGCAGGCATGGGTTCAGCGCCCGGCCGCATGAGTACCCATGTCGGGCGCGGGTATGGAATGTGGGAAATTGGAATCTGACCCCAATTAACGTAGGCGAAGCCGCGATTCAGGGCTGAGTCGCGGTAGCCTGCGCGGCAACCTGCTGCAAGCGGCCAGATTCAGCGCGGGCCCCGGTTAACAGGCTGCTCCAATCATCGGGCGGGTGCCCGCTTTCCAACATCTTGCGGAACACCCGGTACGCGTCGTCGCCACTCTCGTAGGCCCGCTTGGTATCCTCGTCATTCACCCAAGCGTAGAGGATGATCTTGCTCTGGGCGTGATAACGGTAGAAAAGGCGATACTGCTGAAAAAACTTGGCGCGGAACCAGTGCTTGCGACCTTCACCGAGGGCATTGCCTTGCTGGTACTCGTTGTGCCCCGGGTCTTGCGGAATCACCTCGAACGCCAGCTTGGCGATGGCGGCGAGGCGCTTGGTGGCGTTCTTTTTAACGTAACCGACTGGATCCTTTTGTTCGAGGGCTTCCCCCTGCTTGATCAGCGCATCCACCTGGTCGAGAAATAACGGATGCGCAAAGATTGTCCAGCCGTTGACTACCAGCGGGGCCGAGGGTGGCTTGGTCATTCGCCATCCGCCGATAGCGGCGCGTCGAGATCAACCTCAACATGTCCGACCAGTGACTGAATGCGAGCTACCAGTCCAGCATCGACGGCTTGCACACGCTCTGGATACCTGACGATGTCGCGCGCCAAGAAGCCCAGGAACTGCCCCAGCACAGGATCTTCCTCCTCTGCTTGAGCGGCACGCGTCATCACCACTGTGCCATCGGAAAGGATCGCGTAGTGAATTTTGTCGCGCTTGCCAAGCTTGAGTGCGCGACGAATGGTCTCAGGCACCGTGGTCTGATAGCGATCGGTGAGCGTGGATTCGACTTCAAGCGTGGCAGCCATGGTTTTCTCCGGTGGAACAGGTAGATATACATCGAATGGTAATGCAATCGCATTGCCTCGTCAAGGCCGCCGGCGCAAGTCGCCCCCGTGGGCGCCACCACCGCAGTGTCGTCGGCTGTTTGGGTTTGCAGCGCCGTCGTTGTTGCGGCGGACGGCGTGCCGGTGGTGGTGACGACACCGGCGGTCTTTGTGCTTCTCCAGGTCGGCGTCGGTCGTCGAGCTTGTCGGGCTGGCCGTGAACCCCGTGTACAAGAAGTCCGTCTTGGTCACGCTAAGCGTGGGCACCAGCGCTTTCACGGCCGGGATGCAGTCGTTCGTGATGCGGGTGTTCACGCTGGTGCTGTTGGCCAACTGTGAAAAATTGGAATCTGACCCCAATTCGGTGACCCCAATTCGCCGCCGTGGGGTTTGGCGGCAGCTCAAGGTGCCAGAGCTGTCAGCTTCACGCGCTTGACCTTCGGTGCCCCGGCCTTGCGGGCCTGCCACAGGTCGTAGGCAGCCTGCTGGGCGATCCAGGCATCGGCACTTCCACCGTTCTCAACACCGAGCCAGGCCTCCAGACGCAGCGCCATTTCGGGAGAGACGGCGGCATGCCCATTGAGGACCCGCGACAAGGCGGGCCGGGTTACTTTCAACTGCTCGGCGGCGCTCGTGACAGTCAGCCCCAGCGCGGGCAACACATCCTCGCGCAGGGTTTCGCCGGGGTGCGGCGGGTTATGCATTCGCGTCATGTCCAATCCTTTCAGTGGTAATCCTGATAGTCCACCAGCACAGCGTCGTCGCCTTCAAATGTGAAGGTCATGCGCCAGTTGCCATTCACCCATATCGAGAAATGCCCCTCCAGGTCATCCTTCAACGGGTCCAACTTCCAACCGCGAACGTTCATGTCAGCGGCACTCGTTGCCACATCCAGTCGCGCCAGTTGCCGACTGAGCCGGGAGGCATGGTGCGGCTGGATGCCCGCCTTGCTACCTGTCTCGAAAAAGGCTTTCAACCCCTTGTGCTGGAACGTCTTGATCATGGACTTCCATTGTATAGCGTAGCGTTACACATTGCAAATGGCATCACCCCTTCACCACCTGCAAACCATCAGCGTCTTCATTCACGGCCGGAAGAAGAATTGGAATCTGACCCCAATTCGTTGAGCGATCGGCCGCAGCAGCAGGATGTGGGCGCACCATGACGTTCGACCGCGGCGCTGCGAAAAACTGCGCCATGACGCTGATTCAGTGAGAAATTGGAATCTGACCCCAATTAACGCTGCGTGATGAGGCATCAGGGCTAAGGGAGACACCCAGGCGGTTGCCAACATGAAGGTCATCCCCGAATTGGGGATGATCGTCCCTAACTTGAGGATTTAACGATTAATCCCCATAATAGGGATGTTTATCCCTGTTTTGAGGATTTTAAGTGAGTGCAGCCGATTTTTTGTTGACGCCTGGCATGCAGAAGGTCTTGGGACTGGTCTTTGCCGACCCAGCGCGCAGCTTCACGCTTAACGAACTCTTGGCCCGTGCAGGCGGCGGGCATGGCAGCAGCCAGCGTCAAATCGAACGTTTGATAGCCGCTGGTGCTCTCGAAGAAGGGCCACGGCGTGCACGCCAACGATGCATCAAAGCGAACACAGGCTTCTTCCTTTACCCCGAGTTGCGCAGCATCGCTCTGAAGTCATTCGGGCTCGCCGAACCACTTCGTGAAGCCCTAAAACCGTTCGAACACGAGATTGAAGAAGCTTTTGTATTTGGGTCAGTGGCCAAGGGGACAGACACGCATCGTAGCGACGTCGACCTGATTGTTGTAGGCAATGCCCAGCTCATGGAACTGACGGGCGCGATGTTCAACGTTGAGCAGGAGATTGGTCGCCCAGTCCATCTGAACCTTTACACTCCAAACGAGTGGACACACCTGACGCAAACCGACCCTGTCCTAGCTCAGATTTCTGAGGCCTCCAAAATAAGGATTCTTCCCCGTGCAACGCCCAATTGAGTACCAGAACCTCATCAAGACCAATGCGCTTGAGGAGGTGGCCTCAACACCTGGCGCTTTGGAGCTTTACCTTACGAATGCTCGAAACTATTTGGACAGCGCAAGGCAGATTGACCAAAAGTTGTCGATGCAGGTTTTTACTTCCGCGTATGAAGGCTACTTTCAGATGGTTCAGGCTGTGCTTGAATTCAACCAAGTGCGCGCAAAAGACGCCGGGCGCAATCTCGTCATACAACGTGTGAGCAGCGACTTGAAGGTGTTACGTGCCACGCTGTTTCGGAGGGCTCCACTCACGCTAGTCGGACGGCGATGTCCCAGGGTTCTATAGGCTGGACGTGGACCCTGAAGTAGTCGGGACGGAGGTGGTTCGTAGTGGAGCGG
>JBOICE010000415.1:0-8002 GCA_050739815.1 Pseudomonas sp.
GCACCAAGGCGCCACAGACCAGCAGCAGCGCGAACACGCCCAAACGCACGACGAGCATCCACCAGAGTTGCGGGGGTTGGATCAGGAATGAATCGAGGCCGGCGAACGCCAACCAGAGGAGCATACCGACGCTGAGCGCGATGCGCTTGAGGTCAAAGGCATCCTCGCGCATATAAGCGCGGTACTCGCGTTCCAGCGGGCGCACGAAACGCAGCCGGCGGAAACCAAGCGCCAGTTGATCGGCATAAGGGTTGGGGCGGACATCGTCTAGCCAGGCATGATGAAACGACACCTTGACCTCTTCTCTGAATGGGGAGGCTTTCGAGACACCATAGCCGTTGGTGATGCGCGTCACAAGTTTGTCGTTTAGACGCGCCAACGCTTTGGCGAAACAGCTTCCAGCAACGCCTGTCGGATCCGCCTCAGACCTCAAACTCCGACTGCAATGCCGCGCGGACACAATAGAGCACCCCGTCCGCCACCCGCCCAGCAAACTGTTCGGCTAACGCCGCCACTGCGGGCAGCTCGCCTTCACCATCGAGAAAGGCATCCTGAATTTCGCCGAGTAGCTCTTGCGGCAAATCGAGCGCCTGCTCCAGAGACAACTCTTGCCGGCCAATGGCCTCGGCCAGCAGGCTGTAGACGTTCTTTTCACTGCACTTGAGCTGCCCGGCGATCTGCTGCGGGGTCATCCCCGCGCGCGCCAAGCTGATCAACTCGTGACGCAGATCGGCCACTACCTGCGGCGCCTCGACCGCGCCATTGAGCACTTCGAGGAAGGCCTCGCCATAGCGTTCCAGCTTGCGCGCCCCGACCCCGCTGACCTGTGCCATTGCGGACAGCGAACCCGGCTTGCTGCGCAACATTTCCAGCAAGGTTGCATCGGGGAAGATCACATACGGCGGTACCGCATGCTCCTCGGCCAGCTTGCGCCGTAGCGCCCGCAGGGCTTCCCACTGCTCGCGCTCATCAATGCGCACCAGTTGGCTGGCGGCGCTGGCCGACGTTTTGGCGCTCTGCTGCGGTTTCAGATCGCGGCGTAACTGCAAGGCGACCTCACCGCGTAACAACGGCCGGCAACTGTCACTCAGGCGCAGGCCGCCATAGCCCTCGATATCGACATCGGCCAGACCACGGGCCACCAACTGCCGGAACAGCGAACGCCACTCGCCCTCGCCCAGCGCCTTGCCAACACCGAACACCGACAGGTGCTGATGACCAAGGCTGCGCACCTTGTCGTTATCGCGACCTAGCAACAAATCGACCAGATGGCCGACGCCATAGCGCTGGCCGCTGCGGAATATGGCCGAGAGCGCCTGACGCGCGGGTTCAGTGGCGTCCCAGGTCTGCACACCGTCGATGCAGTTATCGCAGTGGCCACAAGGCTGCGGCAGCTCTTCATCGAAATAGGCCAGCAGTGCCTGGCGGCGGCAACGAATCTGCTCACACAGGGCGAGCATGGCGTCGAGCTTGTGCTGTTCTAGACGCTTATGGCGCTCATCGCCTTCGGAGCTCTGCAACATTTGCTTGAGTAGCAGCACGTCCTGCAGGCCGTAGGCCATCCAGGCATCCGCCGGCAAGCCATCGCGACCGGCACGACCGGTTTCCTGGTAATAGGCCTCGAGGGATTTAGGCAAATCCAGGTGCGCCACGAAGCGCACGTTGGGTTTGTCGATACCCATGCCGAACGCGATGGTCGCCACCATGATCAGGCCTTCCTCATTGAGGAAGCGTTTCTGGTGATAGGCGCGCAATTCATGGGGCAGGCCCGCGTGATACGGCAGCGCCGGATAGCCCTGAGAAGTCAGGAAGGCCGCGACTTCTTCGACTTTTTTGCGCGACAGGCAATAGACAATCCCGGCATCGCCCTTGCGTTCGCTGAGGAAGGCCTGCAATTGCTTGCGCGGCTGCTCCTTAGGCACAATCCGATAGAAGATGTTGGGGCGGTCGAAACTCGAGAGAAAGCGCTCGGCATTCTGCAAATGCAGGCGGGTAACGATTTCCTCGCGCGTGCGCATGTCCGCTGTGGCTGTCAGGGCAATCCGCGGCACATGGGGGAACAGCTCGGCCAATTGGCCCAGCTGCAGGTATTCCGGGCGGAAATCATGGCCCCACTGCGACACGCAATGCGCTTCGTCGATGGCAAACAGCGCAATATCGAGGTTTTCCAGGAACGCCAGCATGCGCGGTTGCACCAAGCGCTCAGGCGCCAGATAGAGCAGCTTGATCTCACCACGCTTGATCCGCTCGGCGATTTCCCACTGCTCATTGGCACTCAGCGTGGAGTTCAGCGCGACCGCCGCCACCCCCAGTTCGTCGAGCGTGGCGACCTGATCTTCCATCAGCGCGATCAAGGGTGAAACCACCACCGCCAGGCCCTCACGCAGCAGCGCCGGAACCTGGAAGCATAGCGACTTACCGCCACCGGTTGGCATCAACACCAGGGCATCGCCACCACGGGCGACGCGCTCGATGATGGCACCCTGACGCCCACGGAAACTGTCGTAGCCGAAGATATCTTTAAGGATGCGCAAAGCCGGTTCGAGCATATAAACCCCAAGCTGGTGCTGAAGAAGAGTCTCAGGGAAGCCCATTCTTGACGGCGATGTGAAAACTGCTGCGCTCGGTTATGCGGCGTTCAAAACCGGCTGAAAATGCGCGTTTACACCACGTAAACTGCGTTTTCTCGCCTGTTTCTGCCTTGCCTAACCTTCGCTCGCTAGGTTTGCACACAGCCTTACCGAGGACTGCCTTGAGATACCCGCGCTGGCTAAAGAGCTGGCGGGCGGCGCCCGAGCGCCATTACAAAGCCGCGCAGTATACGCGAGCGACCGCCGCCAAAGGTCGACGCCCATCGGTCATGGGCATGCCAAACTCCACGGAATATCCGCCATTTCAGCCATAACGCCGGGTGGCGCGGGCTTAAATCGAAAAAAAACTCAAATCACGACGGCTTTGCTGGGTTATCCGGGCTAAAATCCAGCTTTATTAAGACTTTCTAAGGTAGTCCCACGATGTCCTTCGCTGAGCAACTATCCCGCCTGCAAGCCTTCCTCGACGCCGACGAGCTGCACGACGAGGCCTTGGACTACGTGGCCACCCACGGCTACCTGACCGCCTTGTCGATTTGCCCCGACCAGGCACCGGAGCGCGAGTGGATCGACGCGCTGTTCTCAGAGCCGCCGCACTACCGCAGCGATGCCGAACGTGAAGAAATCGAAGCCACGCTGATCCAACTCAAAGCCCACATCACCCGCCTGCTGGCCGCCGATGATGACTTGGAGCTGCCCTGCGAGCTCGACCTCGGCGAAGTGCCGGACGACTCCGACATTCGCGGCTGGTGCATTGGCTTCATGGAAGGCGTGTTCCTGCGCGAGGCCGCCTGGTTCGAAGACGCCGAAGACGAAGTCAGCGAGCTGCTGCTGCCGATCATGGTCGGTTCGGGCTTGTTCGATGAGCAACCCGAGTTCGTCGATATCGCCCGCGATCGCAACTTGATGGACGACATGGTCGAGCAAATCCCGGAACTCCTCACCGCACTGTTCCTGCTCTGCAACGCCCCCGACGAGAAGCCAGCGCTACTTAAGCCTCGCCACCACTAAGGGTCGCGCGGATGAGCCACGAAATCCGCGAAAGCCGTCACTCCGCCGTGCGCTATGCCCTGCTGACCATCGGGTGGTTGAGCGTAGTACTCGGGGTGATCGGCATCTTCGTCCCGGTGCTACCGACCACGCCTTTCCTGCTGCTGGCTGCCGCCTGCTTCGCGCGCAGCTCACAGCGTTTCTATCACTGGCTGGTTGGCCACCCCAAGCTCGGCCCATGGATTCGCGACTACCTCGACGGCAACGGCATCCCACTCAAGGGTAAGGTCTACGCCATCGGCTTGATGTGGTTAAGCATTGCCTTCTCCTGCTACCTGGTGCCGCTACCCTGGGCCCGCGGCTTCATGCTCAGCAGCGCGATCTTGGTCAGTCTCTACATTCTCAAGCAGAAAACCCTGCCCAATCGTTGATGCCGCCTGCGAATCACGTCAGTTAATAGCAGGCGCGCGGCAAACCCCTCGAGTACTGCCTAGACTAGTTTCATCTTTGGCGGAGACGTGGCAGATGCAGCCTCGGCAGCGCATTCATGGACGACAACCGCGCCCGCTATCGGCCCATCTGGGCCTTTGCCTGCTATTCGGTCTTATCACCTGCGTCGCTACCGTTTGGGCCAACTGGGACTTTGGCGTAATCATCAAGAATGCCGAAACCCGTTACGGCAGCCTCGGCGCCGCCAAGGGCCGGATCGAGGAATGGAGCGCGCTGATCGACAGTAGCGGCGAGCTACCCGAGAACGAAAAGCTCAGCGTGGTAAATCGCTTCTTCAATCGCCAGCTGCGCTTTGTCGACGACAGCCGCACCTGGCGACAGAACGATTATTGGGCCACGCCAATCGAAGCGCTGGTCAAAGGTGCTGGCGACTGCGAGGACTACTCCATCGCCAAATACTTCACCCTGCGCCGCCTTGGCATCCCCAGCGAAAAACTGCGCATCACCTACGTCAAAGCCCTGAATTACAACCAAGCCCATATGGTGCTGACCTATTACTCCAGCCCTACGGCACAGCCGTTGGTACTGGACAACCTGATCGGCGACATCCGCCCAGCCTCGCAACGCAAAGACCTGCTCCCGGTATATGCCTTCAACGCCGAAGGCCTCTATCTACCTGGTTCCGCAGGCAAACGCAGTGACTCCAAGAAGCTGTCGCGCTGGCAGGATCTATTGAAAAAAATGCACGCCGAAGGCTTTGCCGTTGGTGAGGGTTAGGAGAACTCTATGTCGCTACTCAAGCAGCTATTTCTCGCCATCTGCCTATTTCTGGTGGTGACCTTCACAGGCAGTTTTATCGCCGGGGTAGAAAGTTCGCGTGCACAGCTATTGAGCCAGCTGCGCTCCCATGCGCAGGACGCCGCCACCGCGCTTGGGCTGTCAATGACGCCACATGTGGACGACCCGGCGATGATCGAGTTGATGGTCAGTTCGATATTCGATAGCGGCTACTTCGCCACCATCCGCGTCGTGCGTATTCCCGATGGGGAAGTCATAGTCGAACGGCGCACCACAACCACTTCGGACAAGGTGCCCTCCTGGTTCGTCAAACTGGTAAACCTCAGACCCCAGGGCGGTGATGCCTTGATCATGCGGGGCTGGGATCAGGCGGCGCGGGTCGAGGTGCTCAGCCATCCGCAATTCGCTATTGCCAAGCTATGGGATAGCGCCATCGGCAGCCTGCTCTGGCTGCTGTTGTGCGGCTTGGTCAGCGCCATTCTCGGCGGCTGGCTGCTGCGCACTCAATTAAAGCCCTTGGACAACATGGTGCAACAAGCCCAGGCCATCACCCGCCGCGAGTTCTTCACCCTGCCGCACGTACCACGCACACCGGAACTGAAACGGGTCGTCCTGGCCATGAACCAGATGGTCGAAAAACTGAAAAACCTCTTTGCCGAAGAAGCCGCGCGCAGCGAGAAACTGCGCGAAGAAGCCTACCAGGACAGCCTCACCGGCTTGGCCAACCGGCGGTTGTTCGACATCAACCTGGCCAACCATCTAACCCTCAATGAACAAAACGCCGAGGGCTACCTGATACTGCTGCGGGTCAATGACCTCGGCGGCTTGAACAAGTGCCTGGGTGGGCAACGCACCGACGCCCTGATCGGCGCCATCGGCGAATTACTCAAACGTCTTCTCGACCAGCCGAGTCGCAGCAACTGGCTGGCCTCACGCAGCCGCGGCGGCGAATTCACCGTGCTCGCCCCTGGGCTGGCGAGCGAGGATGCCGACCGGCTGGCACTGGAGCTGAGCGATGGCTTGGAAAGCCTCCGGCTGACCGGTGCCAGCGATTGCACACCCGCCGCCCACCTGGGTATCGCCGCCTTCCGTCCTGGCGAAGAGGTCAACAACGTCATCAGCCGGGCCGACCAAGCCTTGGCTCAGGCTCAAAGCAATCCGAGCAAACCTTGGGAACGTCTGGATGACTTCAACGCCCTCCCCAGCCAGGGCTTGAACGACTGGCGCAACTGGATCGACGAAGCGCTGAACAAAAGCAAGTTGCAGCTGTACTTCCAGCCGGTGGTCGCCTGTACAGACACCCGCAGAGTCCTGCATCAAAAGGCTCTTGCCCGCCTGCTCGACCCAAAGGGCGAGGTCATCGCGGCGGGCCGCTTCTTGCCCTGGATCGAGCGCCTGGGCTGGGCCGCGCGCTTTGACCTGGCGATGCTGGAACACACCTTGGCTCACCTCGCGCAACACCCCTACCCAGTCGCGCTCAGCCTATCGGCGGCAACCCTGCGTGAACCGGACAGCCAGGCGCGAATGGTCGCCATCCTCAAAGAACACCCGCAACAAGCCAGCCTGATGACTCTGGAGGTCGACGAGCGCCACCTGCCACCGCCGGCCGAGCTGGAGCGTTTGAGCCAAGCAGTGCATGACGCCGGCTTTAAACTTGGCCTGCAACACTTCGGTGGCCGCTTCAGCCTGATCGGTAACCTGACTCACCTCGGCCTCGCTTACCTGAAAGTCGACGGCACCTACATTCGCAGCATCGAGCAGGAAAGCGACAAGCGTCTGTTTATCGAGGCCATGTTCCGCGCCACCAACAGCATTGATTTGCCGCTGATGGCGGAGATGGTGGAGACCGAAGGTGAGCTCGCCGTACTCAAGGAGCTCGGCATCCACGGCGTCATGGGCCGCCTGATAGGCCCGCCAGCGCCTTGGCAAGGCTGATTACGGCACAACGTCACACCATAGGAGCGGGCCATGCCCGCAAATACCGGCGATAAAAAGCATCGCGGGCATGGGCTGCTCCTACGGTTCATCTGTCGAACTGAGCTAACGCTCAAAGCAGCTTGTACTCCTCATCGCCAAGCAAACCGCTGAGCCCTTCCAGTTCGGCACGGGTTTCCGTCCGCTGATGCAGTTTGTACCGCGCCGCTTCGGGTAGGTCGGTGTAACTAATCACACCACGGCTCACCAGAACATCCACTAAATCCTCGATGACACGCACCAACTCCAAGTCAGAGCCCTGCAACCTGGCCAGGCGATCACGCACTTCCTCCCGCTCCTGGAACCAGTTGTGCAACTCCTCGCTCTCCACCGCCAGCACTTCGGTCATCCCCCCGAAAGGCTCGTGTTCCACCCGCAGCAATTGCCCCTTTTCGTCACGCTGCACATAGACCATGCCGACTCCTGCTCGCATCCATAAAAAAGCCCGCCACCCCTGGAGGTGGCGGGCTGGTTCTCTAGTGCAGATTAGACGGTATCGACCTTGAGGGCATTGTCGCCAAGCATGCCATCGATCACCGTCGCCGCATCGGTGCTGCCGTAGTAAGCCCCGCTGGACAAGTCCACACCCTCCAGCACGACCTGCTGCACCACTGCCCCACTGGAAGTGGCACGCACGTCGATGGTGGTGCTGGTCGCGGCGAAGGTGAAGCTCAGGTAGTCATCCAGCACATTCCCGCTCGCGCTCTCGCCGACCAGCAGTTGCGTCAAATCCAGCGCATCGGAGTTGCCTCCCGCTACGCCGGGCCCGTCGATAAAGAAGTCGGTGACGTGATCGACCCCCGTATCGCCCGAGTTCCATACCAGGGTGTCCTTGCCGGCCCCACCGGACAGCAGGTCATTGCCCAGACCGCCTATCAATGTGTCGTTACCATCGCCACCCGAGAGCACGTCATTGCCCAGCAGACCACTCAGGGTGTCATTCCCGCCGTAGCCGAACAACTGATCCACCCCACCGGTGCCAGTCATGAGGTTGTCGCTGCTATTTCCCTCCACACTACTGGACAGCGGATAGAGGGTCGAATTGATCGTACTGGTGATCGCGTCGCCATCGCCATCAGTCGCGGTAATGGCGTGCGCAAGGTCGATCGGTTGCCCAGGAATCGTTTGTGAATACGAGAAGAAGCCCAGCGAGAAGTCCTCGCCGCCTCCGCCCTCGACATGCACCGCGCTGAAGGCAG
>JBOICE010000416.1:0-11713 GCA_050739815.1 Pseudomonas sp.
CGTGCCTTGGTCAGCAGTTCGCGTTCGGCACCCAGGGCTCGCAACAGCGCGCCTTGGCGAATGCGCTCATCCAGCGTCGCTTGCAGGCCGGCGAAGAGCACGGCAAGACCGGCCGCCAGCACAAACAGCAGCACATACTCCACCGCCAACGTCACTTGAGCGAGGATGCTGCGGATCTGCTCCAGCAACGCTTCCACCTGCAGCAGCGTGACGGCGGGGAAGGCACGGGCCAGTTCGACCAATTGTCGCTCATGCTGCGGCGCTAGATAGAAACTGGTCAGGTAGGTCACCGGCAGATCCTGCAAGGTGCCGGGCTCGAAGACCATATAGAAATTGGGCTGGAAGCTGTCCCAGTCGACGTCGCGCAGGCTGGTGACTTGAGCCGCACGGTCGAGCCCGCCGACGTTGAAGCTCAGGCGGTCGCCGAGCTTGAGTTGCAGGTTTGTGGCGAGCTTGGTCTCGACTGAAACACCAGGTAGCGCACTGGCGTGGACGCTGTTCCACCAATTGCCGGCGCTCAGGCGATTGCCTTGAGGCAACTCGGCAGACCAAGTGAGGCTAAGGTCGCGGCGGATGGCGCGGTCACCGGTCGAGTCCTTGCTTACCACTTGCTTGACGGGTTCACCATTGATGGCCACCAAGCGGCCTTGCACCACCGGGTAGAGTGGTGCGGGATGTGGCGAGAGGGCGGCTAAGCGTGCGGCGAAGGCCTCTTTCTCGGCTGGCAGCACATTCAAGGCAAAATGATTGGGGGCATCTTTCGGCAGCTGATTTTGCCAGCTATCCAGCAGTTCCCCGCGCAGCAGTGCGATGAGTGCCATGGCCAGCAAGATCAAGCCGAATGCCAGCGCCTGCCCGGCGGCTGCCAGTGGGTGGCGAAGCAATTGGCCGAGGCCTAGACGCAAAGGTAAAGAGGCGCGGGCCAGTAAACGTCGCAGGCCTTGCAATGCGAAGACCAGCAGGCCAGCGAGTACTACAGCTGCAACCAGGCCGCCGCCAAGCAGGGCCAGAGTCAGCTTCAGATCCAAGCTCAGGCGCCACATGATCAGCGTGAGCGCGGCCAGTGCGGCACCGTAGATCAGCCAGGAACTCGGTGGCACGGGCAGCAAATCGCGCCGCAGTACCCGCAGCGGCGGCACACGCCCAAGGGCGGCCAGCGGCGGCAAGGCAAACCCTGCGAGGGCAACCAACCCCGTGGCGATCCCAGCCACGGCTGGGAGCAGGCCGCCAGCCGGTACCTCTGCGGGCAACAGCCCTTGTAATAAGTAAAACAGCCCTTGCTGCGCCAGCCAGCCGAGGATTGCACCGAGGCTGCTGGCGGCTAAACCGAGTATGGCCAATTGCAGGCTGTAAAGACTCAAGGCTTCGCCGCGCGACAAACCCAGGCAACGCAGCAGAGCGCTGGCGTCAAAGCGTCGGGCGGCGAAGCGTGCAGCGCAGAGTGCCACGGCTACGCCCGCAAGCAGCACTGCCGCCAAGCTTGCGAGGTTCAGGTAGCGCTCGGCGCGGCCTAGGGCCCCGCCAATCTGCCGGTTTCCACTGCGCGCATCTTCCAGTTGCTGATGTGCAGCGAGTGTTGGCGTGATCGCCTGGCGGTAGCTGCCGAGCGCGTCGGCTGTGCCGCTCCATAGCTCGCGGTAGCGCACGCGGCTGCCGGGCTGGACAATGCCGGTCGCAGCGAGATCGTCGAGGTTCATCAGCAGTCGGGGCGTCAGGCTGTAAAAGTCGCCCGCGCGATCGGGTTCATAGGTGAGCACGCGACTGAGCCGCAACGTCTTGGCGCCGACCTCGATGCTATCGCCGATTTTAAGGTTCAAGGCGGCCAGCAGGCGCGGCTCGGGCCAGGCTTCGCCAGGCTGAGGGCCGCCGCCGGCGATTTCTGCCTGGTAAGGGGCCGCGGCACTTTTCAGCGTGCCGCGCAGCGGGTACGCCTTATCGGCGGCTTTGACGCTGGCCAGTTGAATGTTTGCATCGGTCGCGATGACGCTGGAGAACTCCACCATTTGGGCGTGTTGCAAGTTCAGCCGTTGGCCTGCGGCAATTTGTGCGGTGGTAGCCGGTGAGCTGCCGGTGAGCAGCAAGTCCGCACCGAGAAATTCCGTGGCACGTAAGAGCATGGCGCCGTTCAGGCGGGCGCTGAAATAGCCAATGGCGGTGCTGGCGGCGACGGCGACGAGCAAGGCGAAGAACAATACGCGCAACTCACCGGCGCGGGCATCGCGCAGCAGTTGGCGCAGCGCCAGGGCGAGCAAGCGGGCAAAGGGCAGGCGCGCCATCAGGGCTCCACGCGGTCGACAAGATGACCGCCTTCGAGGCGGATCAAGCGCTGGCAGCGATGGGCCAGACGTTCGTCGTGAGTGACCAGAACCAAGGTGGCGCCGCGCTCCTGGTTCAGTTCGAACAACAGGTCATTGATGCGCTGGCCGGTGTGGCTGTCGAGGTTGCCGGTGGGCTCATCAGCAAACAGCACGTCAGGTTCGGCGGCGAAGGCGCGGGCGATGGCCACCCGTTGTTGTTCGCCGCCAGAGAGCTGGCGCGGCGAATGGCTCAGACGCTGCCCGAGACCCACGCGCTCCAACAGGCTGCGCGCCCGCTCACGGGCGTCCCTGCGACCTTCGAGTTCCAGCGGGAGCATGACGTTTTCCAGTGCGTTGAGACTGTCCAGCAACTGAAAAGACTGGAAGACGAAGCCAACATGTTCCGCTCGCACCCGCGCCCGCTGGTCTTCATTCAATGTGCTGAGGCTGCGGCCGGCGAGGGTGACGTCGCCGGAGCTAGGTAGGTCAAGGCCCGCGAGGAGGCCGAGCAGGGTGGATTTACCCGAGCCTGAAGTGCCGACAATCGCCAGGCTATCGCCGCGCATGAGATCGAGTGAGAGGCCGTGCAGGATGGTCAACTCGCCTTCCGCGCTGGGAACCACTTTGCTAAGGTTCCGCGCAGAGAGAATGCTTGCGCTCATGGAGAATCCGATGCGTACGTGGTGGGTAAGTAGTGCCCTGATGCTGTTGCTGTGGGCTCAAGGAGTGGCGGCGGGCACCGTGCTGGTAGTTGGCGATAGTATCAGCGCCGCTTTGGGCCTGGAAACCAGCCAAGGTTGGGTAGCCTTGATGCAAAAGCGCTTGGTTGAGGATGGTTTTGAGCAAAAAGTGGTGAATGCTTCGATCAGTGGCGACACCAGTGCCGGTGGCTTGGCGCGCCTGCCAGCGCTGCTTTCAGAGCATCGCCCGAGCCTGGTTATCATCGAGTTGGGTGGCAATGATGGGTTGCGCGGACAGCCTCCTGCGCAATTGCAACAGAATCTTGCGGCGATGATCGACGACTCGCGTGCTCAAGGAGCCGAGGTTCTGTTGTTAGGTATGCGACTGCCGCCGAATTACGGCGAGCGTTACAACAAGGCTTTTGCCCAGGTATTCACCACGCTGGCCGAGGAAAAACAGGTGCCGCTCGTGCCATTTTTCCTTGAGGGTGTGGGGGGCGTACCAGAGTTGATGCAGGCGGATGGTATCCATCCTGCGGCCAGTGCACAGCCGAGGTTGCTGGACAATCTCTGGCCAGCCCTTAAACCCTTACTCTGAGAATCCGTTCTATATCTGCCCGCGCTTGCTCATGCTGCCACCTTCGCCTTGCCTGAGTGGCGCTCGGCTAAATCTTGAACAGGTTCAGAGGCTTTTCCGCGAGCCGCCTTTCGGCTATGGTGGCGGCCCCGCTCAGGAGCCCTCAATGCCGCGTCCCGCTTGGTCTTTGCACGCCTATCAACTGATCGAGCCAGACGAGCAGCTTGATCTGTTCGCTTGCCGTGAAGTGCGCTTGCATTTGGTCGCACGCCAGCTTGAGTTGAGCGGTTTTGCCGACCGCACGCTGTGTGGCGGTTTGCTGCCAGCCCAGCCACGTTGGTTAGATGTGGAAAAGCCGATGCTGCGCGATAAGCGCCTGTGTTCGGCCTGCTACGCCACCCTACAGGCACAACGTGGCGGGCAGCGGCCGGTTTGGCCGGGTGTCTGAACCCTCCCAGCAACTCATGTGCCAGTGTACAATTGCGTTTTCTCTAACTTTAGCTAATTACGCCAAGGATTCCCGGATGTTGTCGCGCGCTCCTGCCGTCGCCCGTTCCCTGTCTCTCGCCGCGCTGTTTTCGGTCGGCCCAGTCGCAGCTTTGGAGCTGCCTTTGCCACCCCCAGGCGAAGATATCGTCGGCCAAGTGCAAGTGATTAAAGCCAAGTATGAAGATACTTTTGCCGATATCGGCGTGGCTAACGATTTGGGCTATCTGGAAATGGTCGCAGCCAACCCAGGGGTTGATCCTTGGCTGCCGGGTGAGGGCACCGAGATCATCTTACCGACGCGCTTCGTGCTGCCGCCTGGCCCGCGCGAAGGCATCGTGATCAACCTGGCGGAATACCGTTTGTACTACTACCCGAAAGGGCAGAACGTCGTGCATACCTATCCTCTGGGGATCGGCCGCGAAGGCTGGGGCTCGCCCATTGCGGCCACGACTATCACGGCAAAAACACCGAACCCGGCGTGGTATCCACCAAAATCAATTCGTGAAGAGCACGCGGCCGATGGTGATCCACTGCCGACCATAGTGCCGCCGGGGCCGGACAACCCGCTGGGTCCGTTCAAGTTCACTCTCGGTGTGCCGGGTTACTTGATCCATGGTTCGAACAAGAAGTTCGGCATTGGGATGCGCGTCAGCCACGGATGTTTCCGTATGCTGAATCAGAATGTGCTGGAACTTTCCAATATGGCCCCGGTGGGTACCAAGGTACGCATCCTTAACGATCCCTATAAGTTCGGTATCAGTGGGGGCAAGGTCTATCTCGAGGCGCATACGCCGCTGGATGATCATGGTGTGCCGTCGGTGGTCGACAAGCACACAGCAGTGATTAACGCGCTGCTTAAGCGTGAGGATCTGGCTAACAATCTGCACTTGAACTGGGAAGTGGTGCGCGAAGTGGTGGCTGCCGAAGATGGTCTGCCTGTGGAAATTGCCGAGCCGAGCCCAGCAGTGGCGAGCAACGTTCCCGACCAGATCTGATCTGAAGGCTGTTCAAGGCCCGCTGCGTGGTGACGCTCAGCGGGTTTTTTATTGCGTCTTACTTTATGTTTTGACGAAATGCAGGCAAAAAAAGCCGACCCAAAAACTGGGTCGGCTTATATAGCCTCGAAAGACTATTACTTGCGGCTGGCTTTTTCCAGCATACGCAGAGCGCGCTCATTGGCTTCGTCAGCAGTTTGCTGAGCCTTCTGAGCAGCTGCCAGAGCTTCGTCAGCCTTACGGTAGGCTTCATCAGCACGAGCTTGAGCACGAGCTGCTGCATCTTCAGTTGCAGTCAGACGGGCTTCAGTTTCTTTGGATACGCTGCTGCAACCGGTGGCCAGAACTGCGGCCAATGCCAGAGCAGAGAATTTCAGAGCGTTGTTCATCGTGTTCCCCTTAAGGTGGAATTTTTCCATAAAAGCAACTCCCCGAGCTCGAGGAATTAGCCGGTCTACATACTACTCATTACGTGTAGTAAGTAAACTGACAGAGCGCCAGCACGACACTTTTTTTCCGCTAATTGGGTGTTTGGTAAGCAACTCGCAATGTCTTTGTATAAAAAATACCCAACTTCGCTCGCGGTTCGCTGAAACATCATTATCTTGCCACTGAAGGCTGATGATCTGCTTTGAGGGGGGCTTGGTTGTCGAGAGCGCAAGCGCAACTATGCACAACTTTAGTCGGCGATCATCTGGAGCCGACCTCGATCGCGACAATAAAGCTATCTGTGCGAGTTTGAGTGGTGAGCAGTGACTGGCAATATGCCGGGCTGATAAGCTCGTAGGCTTATGCTTACAGCGGTGAGCATGTCGTTAGACATCAAGGACGTTCACATGTCGAAGATTCTTAAATGGGGCTTGCTCTCTCTACTGGCCATCGCCGTACTGATCAAACTGTCGCTCTGGTTGTCGGTGCGCTCGATCATGGACGATGCAGTTGGGCAACTGTCACCTTATATGGAGATCAGCTACGGCGGTATCACGTCATCTTTCGATGGCCGGGTCGGCCTGGAGAAGGTCAATGTGCGAGTGCCGGCTCTGCGCGATAGCGTGCGAGTGGCACATGCAGAGCTGAAGTTTAACGGTTTGGCTGAGCTGTTGCGTTTCAAGGAGCGCCTCGCCGAAGGCAAGTTCCCGGAGCAGATGGCTGTCAGCTTGAAAGGCTTGGCGCTGGACGTCCATGGCCCTTTCATGCAGCAACTGTATGACGCCCCAGCAGAGCGCAGCGTGTTCACGGCGATGAGTGAGGTGGCTTGCGGAAAGGTGCGTAACATTGGTACCAACGAGCTGTTGGATATGGGTTATCGCACCTTTGAAACCGATGCGCAGTTTTCTTATCTTTTCCAGCCCGGCGCGCAGAAGCTTACCTTTAATTTGACCTCCGATACCCGTGAGATGGGCGAGCTGCGCCTGGGGTTGTCGCTGGCCAACATGTCTGAAAAGCCCGGCGATCTGCGGGTTAACCCGCCCAAGGTGGCGCTGGTGACGGTCGAGTTAAATGACAACCAATATCAGCGCAAGGTGCAGGAGTACTGTGCGGGCAAGCTTGGGCAGACCACCGAGGTCTACCTGAAAACGGCTGTGGATCAATTCGACCGGGTGCTCCGTAGCCAACGTATCGCCCTTGATCCCCCAGTGCTCGAGGCCTATCAGCGCTATCTGAAAGACCCGCAGTCACTGCGCTTGGAGCTTAATCCGAGTGAGGGCATGACGTGGGATGGGCTGCAGTTCTTCGAGGCCAAGGATGTGTTGGCTATGCTGCGTCCTAGCCTGTTGATCAATCAGCAGTTGGTGACGCCGTTGGGGTTTGCCTGGGGTGATCCGACTGCCCATAAGGAGCCGCTGGCCGATGAGGTTGTGGTTGCAGAAAAAGTTGAGTCAGAAGGTGCTACGCCGCAATATGAGTTCGTCAACGTAGCCAGCCTGCGGGATTACTCCGGTAAGCGTTTGCAGTTCATCACCCATGATGGTGCCTACTACCAAGGTGTGCTGCGCAAGGTGGAGAATGGTAAGGCGTATCTCAGTGTCCAATTTGGCGCGGGGTCAGCGGAGATGTTTCTTCGCCTGGAAAAGATCGATAAGGTAAGGGTCATGCTTTGAGACCCGCTGAGGAGTTGTGATGAGCGAGGCGTTGTCTATCAACCATGACCAGGCTGGTCATCAATTCGAGACCACTGTGGATGGTGATCGTGCTTACCTGGCCTATATGGATCTGGGTAAGCAGACGCTGGACATCTATCGTACTTTCGTACCGAATTCGCTGCGCGGTCGTGGTATCGCCGCCGCATTGACTGAGCGAGCTTTGGAGTATGCCGATAGCATGGGCTATACGGTAATTCCATCGTGCTCCTATGTAGAACGCTACATGGAGCGTCGTCAGCGGCACGCGGCGAAGGGCTGAAGGGCTCTACCCAGACACAAAAAAACGCCGGGCAATGCCCGGCGTTTTTTTGTGTGCGGTTATCAGCCGCGCTGGCGCTTGGGCAGTACGTCCTTGAGTTTGGCGTGCATGCTGCGCAAGGCTTTCTCGGTGCTTTCCCAGTCGATGCAGGCGTCGGTAATGGAAACGCCATACTTGAGCTCGCTGAGGTCTTTCGGAATCGACTGGCTGCCCCAGCCGAGGTGGCTTTCCACCATCAAGCCGACAATCGATTGGTTGCCTTCGAGTATCTGATTAGCGACGTTCTCCATCACCAGTGGCTGCAAGGCTGGATCCTTGTTGGAGTTGGCGTGGCTGCAATCGACCATGATGTTCGGGCGGATGCCGGCCTTGGTCAGTTCCTGTTCGCAAATGGCAACACTGACGGAGTCGTAATTCGGCTTGCCGTTACCGCCGCGCAATACCACATGACCGTAGGCATTACCTTTGGTGGTGACGATGGATACGCCGCCTTCCTGGTTGATACCGAGGAAACGATGCGGGCTGGATACCGATTGCAGGGCATTGATCGCAACCGTCAGGCCGCCGTCGGTGCCGTTTTTGAAGCCCACTGCAGAGGACAAGCCTGAAGCCATCTCGCGGTGAGTCTGCGACTCGGTGGTGCGGGCGCCAATTGCCGACCAGCTGATCAAGTCTTGCAGGTACTGGGGTGAGATTGGGTCGAGCGCTTCGGTGGCTGTCGGCAGCCCCATTTCGGCTAGATCGCGCAGTAGCTGCCGGCCAATGTGCAGGCCATCCTGAATCTTGAACGAGTCATCCAGGTACGGGTCGTTGATCAGGCCCTTCCAGCCGACAGTGGTCCGCGGCTTTTCGAAATACACGCGCATCACCAAGTACAGGCTGTCGGAGACTTCCGCTGCCAGCACTTTCAGGCGCTCTGCATACTCGTGAGCGGCCTTGATATCGTGGATCGAGCAGGGGCCCACCACCACGAACAGTCGATGGTCTTTGCCATCGAGGATATTGCGGATCACCTCGCGGCCATGTGCAACGGTGTGCAAGGCTGCGCCAGTGAGAGGGATTTCGTGCTTGAGCTGATCCGGTGTGATCAGGGTTTCGTTGGAGGCAACGTTAAGGTCATCGATCGGTAAATCAGCCATCGTGCTACTCGTCAGGTCACAGTTCGTCAGGTCACGGGTGCCGGCCGCCAGCAGACAGCCATCCCCGCACGGCGGAATACAATAATGAGCGTAACGGGGAACTGAACCTTAGCGCGTTACAGGTCGCCTCGACAATGGGACAGGGTGCTTTAATCGGGCGGAAAGTGGCGAAATGGCTAGTTCAGGTTGATGCTGGAGAACGCTGCGGCATGTTGCGCGATCCATTCGCGGGCAATGGCTTCGACCGGTACTTGCTCGCCCAGCTCCTGTTCACGCTGATGGCGGTAATGCTCAATTTGGCAAACTTGCTCGACCATGCGTGCGCGAAACAATGAGTCCTCGTCAATAAACGCGATGCCAACTAGATAGTCATCGGTCTGTTTGCGGCACCAGGCGACAACACCAGGGTAGCGAGCTTGCTCGCCGAGCAATGGGATGCGTAGTTCCACTGCGGTACCCCGGCGAAAACCTCTGCTGGAATTGCATGCGACCCCTCCCAGACTGATATTGTGCAACCGCTGCCGGGGTAGGAACGCGTGCTTACGCAGTACCAACTCCACTGGCATATCACTGGGGTGACGCAGAAACTGTCGCATGAAACTGACTCCGGATGCCGGCAGATGGACATCGCTTTGAACAGTATAGTGGCCGAACTGGAACTGACGGATTTCGATGCGGATCATCGTCTGCTCGATTGCTCTGGAACCTCTTTGCTGATCTTTACCAGCATAGGTTGTGCCAGTTGCCGTTGGGCTCGCCGAGAACTGCCGAAATTAGCCTTGCCGATAGATCGGCTCTGCTGGATAGATGCCGGCGAGAATGGTGGTCTGGTTGCGCGCTATGAGGTATTTCATCTGCCGGCTGTATTTATTGTGCGTGATGGTCAATTTTTCGGCGCAGTGCGGTCGCGTTTGAGCACTGTCGATTTAGTTAATGTCCTGGGCGAGGCCTTGGCCCGCTCGGCAGAGGAGCTTCCTTAGATGTCCGAATTCAAACGTCCGCGCATTGGCATTATCGGTACCGGTGCAATCGGTGGTTTTTACGGTTTGATGCTGGCGCGAGCGGGTTTCGATGTGCATTTCTTATTGCGCAGCGAGTTCGCGGCAGTCGCCGAGCAAGGTTTACAACTTAACAGCGCGGTACATGGGGCGCTCAGCTTGAAACCGGTGCAGGCCTATAGTTCTGCTGCCCAGATGCCGCCTTGTGATTGGCTTTTGGTGGGAGCTAAGAGCACCAGTAATGCGGAGCTGGCGCCGCTTATCGAACAGGCTGCCGCGCCTGGCGCCAAGGTCGTATTGCTGCAGAATGGCTTGGCGGTTGAAGAGGCCTTGCGCCCGCTGCTGCCGGAGTCGCTGCATTTGCTGGGCGGTCTGTGCTTTATTTGCGTCCATCGTGCGGCCCCCGGTGTGATCGAACATCAGGCGCTGGGCGGGGTGAATCTGGGTTATCACTCGGGACCGGCGGTCGATCTGGCCGCTCGACAAGGCATCGTCGAGGAGGGCGCGGCGCTGTTCAAGGCCGCCGGGCTGGACTCCAGCGCTATGCCTGATCTTGAGCAGGCTCGTTGGCAGAAGCTGGTATGGAACGTGCCCTACAACGGTTTGTCGGTGTTGCTGAATGCGGGCACCACGGCGTTAATGGCCAATGCCGATAGCCGCGCGTTGATCCTGGCGATCATGCAGGAAGTGGTGCGGGGCGCAACGGCATGCGGGCATCCATTGCCAGAAGGCTTGGCCGATAAGTTGCTCGCCGCGACTGACCGCATGCCGGATTACTTGCCGAGCATGTACCACGACTACGTTCAACACCGGTCTTTAGAGTTGCAGGCCATCTACGCCGCGCCTCTGGCTGCTGCCAGGCGGGCCGGTTGCGAGCTGCCGAGAATCCAGACGCTGTATCAGGCCGTGAGCTTTCTCGATGCGCGCAATCTGAGTTGAGGTCGATATGAGCAAGGGGCTGGGCGATAAGCTGGTATTGGCGATTTCCTCGCGGGCGCTGTTTGACCTGCGTGAGAGTCATCGGGTCTACGAAACCGAGGGTGTCGAGGCCTATCGTCAGTATCAGATCGAACATGAGGAAGAGATTCTTGCGCCTGGCGATGCCTTCCCATTGGTGGAGAAACTGCTCGGTCTGAACACCGCGTTGGGTCAACAACGCGTGGAAGTGATTTTGGTCTCGCGCAACAGTGCGGACACCGGCCTGCGCGCTTTCAACTCGATCCAGCACTACGGGCTCGGCATCTCCCGCGCGGCCTTTGTCGGCGGGCGTAGTCCCGATCCTTACCTGGCAGCATTCGGCTGTCACTTGTTTCTCTCCACTCATGCAGAGGACGTGCGCAGTGCCCTGAAGGCCGGCTTCGGTGCGGCCACGATTCTTTCCGGTGGCGCGCGGCGGGCGGCCAGTACGGAGTTGCGCATAGCTTTTGACGGTGATGCCGTATTGTTTTCCGATGAGTCCGAGCGGGTTTATCAGCAAGCTGGCCTTGCCGCGTTCCAGACCCATGAGCGGGAGTCGGCGCGGGAGTTGTTGGGGGGCGGGCCGTTCAAGCCATTTCTTGCGGCACTCCATCGTCTGCAGCAAGAGTTCCCGGAGGAGGCCTGTCCGATCCGTACCGCGTTGGTGACGGCGCGTTCGGCACCGGCGCATGAGCGGGTCATTCGTACTTTGCGCGAGTGGAACATCCGCCTCGATGAGTCTTATTTTCTCGGAGGACTGGAAAAGGCGGCGATTCTTGAAACTTTCGGCGCCGATGTGTTTTTCGACGATCAAGCGGGTCACTGCGAAAAAGCTCGCGAGGTGGTCGCTACCGGGCATGTACCGCATGGCATCAGCAACGAGCCGCAGCTATAAAACAGCAGTTATTAGCCATTAGTTATGACCCCGTGAGTGACAGCCCTTGGTTATAAATACTCAGCGCTAGCACCACGTTTGGCCATTCGTCTTGGATGGCTCCCGCCCCCTCGATTTGCCCTTGGCGCTGCTAAGCTCAAGCAAGGCCCGTACGCTGGCAGTTGAGGAGGCCGCATGGTTCATTCGATTCTTTACGCTACCGATCTTGGCCTCTATGCCCCCTACGTCTTGCAGCACGCCCTGGCACTAGCGCGTGCCTTTCAAGCCGAGCTCTATGTGGTGC
>JBOICE010000417.1:0-8405 GCA_050739815.1 Pseudomonas sp.
GCGAAGACAGCATCTCGGTACCGCGCAATTGGTCCGCCAGTACCCGCAACGCGGCCTGGAGCACCTCTGCCGGCTCTGCAGGACGGTAGCTGCCAGCGACATCGCGAACGAGCAGGGAGGAATCGAGAGAAAAAGTGGAAGACAGCTGCGACATGATCGGCTCCGGTTCGAAATCGGGCGGGATTGCCCGGAACCGGCCACCCACGCCGCAGCGCAAGCAGTCAAGGGTCGGAGGCGCAGTCAGAGACGGCCGCCAGGCCGCCAGCGTGCAAGGCACGCGCAGCCCTTGACGGCGCGAACGGCGTGGTATGTTGAAAGGGCACAGCAAGACTGCCACCCCCGCACGCCACCACAGCCCCGGCAAGCGGAGCGCGCAGCGGCCATGCCGCGGAGACGTCAGGGATCAAAGCCGTACGGCCGGGATTCGACACGAAGCCCGGGGCGCAGCCCGCGAGCCCGACGGCGGTACGTTGGGACTCTGAACCACGGGGGTCCATATTCATTGTTCAGTAAATATGCCCGTGACTCCGAATAGTGGAACAGCGCTGTCGATAGCTGGGGTTGACTAGAACGGCAAGTTGTCGTCGAACCCCGCGTCCGATTTTGGAGGCCTCGTCGGCTTGGCCCTGGTTTCGAGCGACTTGATGAAACGCACCGAGCTCGCTACATGGTTGAAGATGAGCAGGCTTTCCTCATAGTTGAGGATCGGGTTGTCATGCGCCAGGCTCTTGTTGTTGCGTACATCGTTGAAGGCCTCCAGCACGGAGATGCTGGACTTCAGGATGCGCTCAGTCATCAGCGATTCAAGCAGTCCGGCGTCGCGCAAGCGCTTCACGTACTCGCCGAAGATGCTGTGCAGCGCCTTGTCGCGATTGATCTCGACACCGCGATGCGTGCATACGGTGCGCAGGTACTTGATTACAAAGGTGTGCAGACGGTCCAGAGCGGCTTCGGGCTGATTCTTTTCTATCGCTTCGCGCACATGCAGTGCCACGGTCTCGAAATCGCGCTCGTCGGCCGTGGCAGTGAGGGGATCAAGCTCGGCCACCGGTGTGTCCCGTAGCATGCGCTCGCCCAGCGTCCAGCAGTCTTTAGTCAAATCGGTCAATGCCGATTCATCGCCCAGGCAGTCTTCGGATTGGCCGTACAGGATCAGCGCCTGGATCACTTTGCCGACCAGGTGGTTGCCTTCGACCGCCCAGAATGCACGCAGGCGGTTGGCTTTCGAGGTGCCGCGTTCGCGATAAACCGCGGCATCGATGTCGCGGCGTGTGTGCTCTTCATAGAACTCACCGAAGGTCCGGTCCGAGAAGTCGAGCACATAGCCGCCGCTCATTCGGAACAGCCGCTCCAGCTTGCGCCGTTCAATGGACGAAAGATCGGCCATTGTCCGTCCATCGCAGGTCGATGCTACCCATGGCGTCTGGTTGTCTGGGTTTCATGCCGCATTGGCCTTCTCTTGAATGGTTTGGCAGTGTTGAAGAAGGATGTCAAAAGACTCGACCTCATCGAGAAACAGACCATCGTCGACCATGTGCTGGTAGTCGGCAACCAACTTGACCAAGGCACCGTCGTCGGGAACGAGGCGAAGACCGCCTGAGACGGCGGCGTGGTAGTCGATTGGTTCGCCATCTGGATGCTTCTCCGCGAAGAAGATGCTCTTGTGATCGGCCACAGCCTTCGCTAGCGCCGTGTCCGCAATCGCCGAGTCGGCGAAGCCGCCGGCATCCAGCCGCGTCACGTCGTGCCAATGGCGAGCGAACCTATCCCCTCCTCGAAAGGCTCCTTGCGCGCAGAAGACGTGAATCGCGGTGGCTTTTTCCCAGAAGGTTCGCTCGGCCCGCATCACTTGCGGCGTCGCCTCTGGAAACTCCACTCCCTGCAGGTGCGCCGCAGCATCGCAGTGAACGGAGCGCGGTTCGGAAGGCTCGCCGGTGGACCGCGCACCGAATTCGAGCATGACAGCTGACGGGACATAACCCGTTCCCGAGACCAAGGGTGTGTAGTCGATGAACACCTTGTCGCCTTCGACCCGAACCGTGGCGGGTAGGCCATACCCCTCAAGGTCTTGCTGGAGCCGCGGGACCACATCGGTGACCACCCAGTCGGCCAGGCGGGTGCGGATTTCTTTGCTCCACTTTCTTTCCTGGCTCTTGCTGGTTGGGAGCGGCGTACCCGCATCGCCAATCAGATCACCAGCGATGGCGCGGATGTCGTAGGTGAGGTCCACGTCCTCGGAGAAGCGCTGAATGACACCGTAGGCCTTCGAGAGGGATGTGCCACCCTTGAAGACGAGATGCGGGGCGTAGGGTGCGGTGAAGAGATGCCGCAGGGACCACACCACCCAAACGTCTTTTTCCAACAGGTGAGGAGGGCGCCCAGAAACGTTGGCAGCCTGGACAAGGGCCTCGAGGCGTTCGTCGGAAGAGAGCTCGAAGAACTTAGCCATGCGGCACCAGGGCACTGACCTCCTGGGCCATCCACGTCGGCAGGCGTGCACGTGCTGACGCCACTTCCTTCATCTCGACCGGGGGTAGTTTGGCGCGCAGCGCACGCAGCGCGTCGCCGGCCTTCTCCGGCCCCAGCCATGCCAGCGCCCGCACCACATCGCCAGCGGCGCGGCCTGGAAAGATCAACTGCCACACCGGCGCATGCCGCAACTCCACGGTCTGAGCCCCCAGCTTCAAGCGACGGCTTGGGCCGGACGTCAGGTAAACCGCCCGCATCGGCACCTGCGTGGTGAGACCGAGCGCGTTGGCGGCTGACGCACCATGCGACACGATGGTTTCCCCGCGCTGGCTGGCCAACCCCTCGATCATCTTGGCGGTCGAGGGCGCACGGGAGCCGAAGCGGCTCTCGACCGGTAGGACATAGATGCCGCGGCCCGCGCGCAGCAGGGCGCCGCGCTGCACAAGGCGAGACAGAACTTGGTCCACAGCAGCTCGACTTCCCAGATGCAGTAGTTCCTTCGCAACCAAAGGCGTGCCTTCCGGCAACCCGGCGGCATGCTCTAGAACTTGTTTGGCGAGGGTCTGCATGAGGTAACTCCTGAGTGGTAGAAGTATGACGTAGTTTCTGACAGTTTACAAGTCGCCTTCCAGCCGGCGAGGAGTGGGGGGGCTCACTGGGTACACGGGCACGCGTGCCGCCGCTCGAGTGCTGCTTGCAGAGATTCAGTAGGGATGGTAAGATATTATTACCGGCCGTAATGGCCCACATGGAGGTCCAAATGGATGCTGCTCTGATTCAGGCGACGCTGGTGGAAGTCCTGCAGAACATACAAGCGACGAGCGAACTTGAGTGCCCGCCACTTGGTGGCGCGACGAAACCCATCGAGGAGCTGCCGAAGTTTGATAGCAAGATATGGCCAGTAGCCATTGGCATGCTGGGTGCGAAGCTCGGGATCAGCATCGCCAATGATGTGAACATCTTCCGGCAGGACGATTCCTGCGTCGCGCTGACGATCGACGAGATCGTGGCAAAGGTCATTGCGCTCGCAGAAGCACAAGTCGTGGTTGAACCTAAGCAGGCGAACGCGCAATGACAGACAGCCCAGACACCCAGCGTTCGGCGATCGCCGAACGCTTGCGAGAGGCCAGAAAGGCCGCAGGCCTCTCTCAGGGGCAGGTCGCTAAGTTGCTGCAGATGCATCGCCCGACAGTTTCGGAGATCGAAGCCGGCAACCGTCGTGTTTCAGCAGAAGAACTCGTGAAATTTGCGGAGACCTACGATGTCACCGTTTCGTGGCTGCTTGGCGAAACGGCTGAACAGCTCGAATTGAACGATCCGCGACTCCAGCTTGCCGCGCGCGAATTGAGCAAGCTGAAGCCTGACGACCTGGATCGACTGCTGCGGCTTCTGGCGTCGATGCGCAGCTCGGACGCTGATGAGGGAGAGGGGAGCAAATGAGTGCTCAGTTCTTGAACACATCGGCCGCAGGACGAAAAACCCTGGTGATGCAAGGCATGCAGGCGTCGATCGAGGCGCGCGTGAAGGCGGGTTTAGACCTCAAGAGTCCTGCCTGTATCTATGGCTTGTGCGAGGCGCACGATGTCGCAGTGCGCTTCAACGATATCAACATGGAGGGCATGTACGACCGGACGCCGAAGGCCCGCATCCATGTCTCTGTCCTCAGGCCTTTGGCGAGACGAACTTTCACGTGCGCGCACGAACTGGGGCATCACGTTTTCGGGCACGGTTCGACCATTGACGAGTTGCGGGAAGATCAGGCCAATAGTGCCGATCGCCCACCGAACGAAATCCTGGCTGACGCTTTCGCGGCCTTTGTCTTGATGCCAACGCTTGGTCTGCGGGAGGCATTTGCGAAGCGCGGGCTGGACCCAAACCGTGCAACAGCCCTCGACATGTACGCCATCGCGTGCAACTTCGGTGTTGGGCAGGCGACTCTGGTGAACCACCTTGCCTACGGTATTAACATGATCAACCAGGTGCAGCGTGATCGCCTTGGGCGAATCACGCCAAAGATGATCCGCACGGAACTGCTGGGCGAGGTCGTTTCTACGCCGCTCACGGTAGTGGATCAGCACTGGAATTCACCGACGCTCGACATGGAGCAGGACGCGCTGCTGCTCCTTCCATCGGGCGTGGTTGTGGACGCCTCAATGCTCGTGCCCGAGCGTGAGCTGGCTGCCGGGCGACTTTTTCGCGCTGCAAAGTGTGGCATCACGCGAGTGGCGATACCCGGCACACCATGGGCGACCTATGTCCGTATCGCACGGCGCCAGTACGTTGGTCTGGCTCGATTCCGTCACCTTGAGGAGACTGCAGATGACTAAGCTTCCCCATTCAATTGGCCCGCTCCTCGTCGACGAGCCTGACATTTCGCGAGCCTGGGCCAAGGCCGTGCTCCACGTCATCGATCACGCGGGTCCTGAGATATCGCCCCTGATCTTGAGCGTGACTGGCTTCGATGAACGGGGTGCAGTTCCGGAAACACCGGCCATCCGCGCAGCGCTCGATGCGCTGCTTTCGGCCAAACGCATGCGCAGCGTAGACGATGTGGCGTTCACGATCTTTCCGCAGCGCTTGTGGCAGGTTGCCCAGGGCGATCGCGCCGCGCTGTTTCGGTACTACAAGGATGCATTTCCGCGCTACCAGGCGATGAATCCGCGGGACAACCGCCGAGGTCTTTATTTCGAGCGAATGACCGGGTACGGGCGCGGCCCCTGCGATGGCAATCAGCTCGAATGGATCCTGTCCCAGTTTGAGGGACGGGAGGGCGTGCGGCGGTCGATGTTTCAGGCGAGCGTATTTGATCCAGCCCGAGACCACGTAGCTGACGCCCAACTCCAGTTTCCCTGTCTTCAGCACGTCAGCTTCGAACCGACCAAGCAGGGACTCGTCATCAACGCCTTCTACGCGACACAGCAGCTGTTCGTGAAGGCATATGGCAACTACCTCGGCATTGCCCAACTGGGCGCCTTCATGGCCCATGAAATGAAAACCAAGCTTTTGAGAATGAATGTCGTTGTCGGCGTCGCGAAGTTCGAGCGCATTTCCAAGTCTGATCCGGACCTACAACCGCTGATCGTTGCAGCCCGTGCGAGTTTTCCTCTGAAGCATCAAGAGGCTGACACTGGCGATGTGCTCGCGGCAGACGTAGAGATTGCAGCGTGAGGGTTGGAGCCAGCAAGAGCTGTGTGCCTGCGGAGAATGACTCCGTGGCCGCTCCAGCACCGACCGTTGGTCCGTTGCACCTGCTACCGATCAAGGTCACGCCGGTGTTTGATAGCTACTGGCGGTTCGCGGTGGAGCGGCAGAACGTGTTCTGCCAGAGGCTGAAGGGCAAACCCGCGCCATGGACCGGTGATCCGGTGATCTCCGTTCACAAGTTTACGAACGCGTATCGCGCTTCGGATCGCGTCAGCCAGTATCTGATCAGGCATGTGATCTACCGCAATGATCTTCCACAGTCGCCGTCCGAGGTGCTCTTCCGCACGTTGCTGTTCAAGTTGTTCAACAAAATCGAGACTTGGAAGTTGCTTGAACACACTTTCGGTGAGATTACGTTCAAGGACTACAAGTTCGAGCACTACGACAAGGTTCTGAGCCAGGCGATGAGGGCAGGAGGGCGAATCTACTCGGCCGCCTACATCATGCCGCCCGGAGGTTCCGCCTTCGGGCATGCAGCCAAGCATCAGAACCATTTGCGCTTACTGGAACGCATGATGGCTGACGATCTTGCGGGCCAGTTGGCTCAATTGAAGAAGATGCAGACCGCGTTCGAATTGCTCAGAAGCTACCCAACGATCGGGGACTTTCTGGCATATCAGTTCGTGACGGACATCAACTACAGCGAAGTCACCGACTTCTCGGAAATGGATTTCGTCATACCGGGCCCTGGTGCTCGCGATGGCCTCAGGAAGTGCTTCAGCGACAGCGCGGGCCTCAACGAAGCGGAACTGATCCGATTGATGGCCGACAACCAGGAGCGCGAATTCGAACGGCTAGGGATCAAGTTCCAATCCCTGTGGGGACGCCGGCTGCAGCTAATCGATTGCCAGAATCTCTTTTGTGAGGTTGACAAGTACGCACGGGTCGCCCACCCCGATGTGGCCGGCATCTCGGGGCGGACGCGCATCAAGCAGAAGTTTTCTCCTACCGGACCCTTGGACCTGCCTTGGTACCCACCCAAATGGGGTATCAATTCGAAAATCGAGGCGGACCTTTCGAGCCGTGCCAGCTCCATGCGAGGTGAGAAAACCTTGGACAGGTCAACTGCCCAGTCAACCTTGGACTTAGGAAGCTCGGAATGAACTTGAACACCTACCAGCGAGAAGCACAGAAGACAGATCGCGTTCCTTCGCGAAAAAAAAGTGGCGATGCGGGAACCGATCTCGTGGTTCCATTGCTCGGACTGGCAGGTGAGACAGGTGAATTGCTCAGCGAGTACAAGAAACACCTTCGAGACGGTGATTCCCATCTTCTGTTCAGGGAGCGTGTGTCGGAGGAACTGGGCGACTTGCTCTGGTATGTCGCCAACGTCGCTGCGAAATTCGATCTCAAGCTGAACGATGTAGCACAAGCAAATCTGAAGAAGACCCAGGACCGTTGGGGGCCGCAAGACACAGGGGTGCTCGCTTTTGATGCAGAGTTCGAAGAGAACGAGCGGCTGCCTCGACGTTTCGAAGTTGAACTCAGTGAGGTCATCGTGAAGGGGCGCACGAAGATTCGCATGCGCGTCAACGGCAAGAAGATCGGTGACGATCTAACTGACAACGCGGATGACCCTGATGGCTATCGGTTTCACGATGTCTTTCATCTAGGCTACGTCGCGGTACTCGGCTGGTCGCCTGTCATTCGAAAGCTGCTGAAGAGGAAGCGCAAGAGCAATCCTCAAGTCGACGAGGTGCAGGACGGTGGCAGAGCGCAGGTCCTGGATGAGGGCGTCGCAGCGTTGGTTTTTGATTACGCGAAGGAACATCGGTGGCTCGAAGGCGTCACCGACTTGGATTACAAGTTGCTGCGTACGGTCAAAGGCGTGACGTCGCTTCTCGAAGTGCGTGAGCGGTCGTTAGGTGAGTGGCAGCACGCAATTCTGGTTGGGTTCAATGTTTGGCGCCAGGTCCTGAAAGCTGGTGGCGGGAAGATACTGGTCGATCAGGATGCGAAGAGCCTGCGCTTTCTCGGTCCACCGGACAACGCTCGGCGGAAACCTGCTCGCAAGCCTTGACGGCTATTCGGATGGGATAACAACAGGAGGCCCTCGCATGACCGACGAGACGCAGCTTTTGAACTTTCGCAACGTCGTGGCACATGGTGTGGATGTTGTCGACACCGCGGATTTTGCCCGCCTCGTAAACAAACAGGCGAGCGACTTTTTGGATCGTTACTTCACCGTTGCAGAATTGGCTGCAGCGGACGAGGGCGGCGATAGAACCGAAAGGCTTGCGTCGCGCTTTGCCGTCAAGGAGGCCGTATTGAAAGCACTCGGCACGGGGTGGGGCGATGGCATCGCTTTTACGGATGTCGAGGTTGTCTCTCAGCGGAGTGGTGCGCCGGCTGTCGTGTTACACCGCCGATTGGTGACAATTGCGAGTGAACGGGGGATTGCCCATTGGCTTGTGAGCGCCAGTCACACGAGCACGATTGCGATAGCGAGTGTCATCGCTTTGACAGCGTAGGTTCCGCTGGTCGTGTGTGGCACGGTCGCTTTCAGGCTGCGGAAATAATCGAAAAATTTGCAGAGTGCTTCTATACCAAAACGTTCTAAAGCGGAAAAGGCCGCACATCATCACTGGGGCACCCAATGGCAAGAACTGATGTTACGCACCGCTGTTCGCTGGAGTCCGAAATTGCTGAAGTTCGGCGTAGGCAGTGCGGGATGCATTGATGAGTAGCTTGAGTCTGATAGAGAAAGGGCTGAGCTTGTTCTTGAGACCCAG
>JBOICE010000418.1:0-16506 GCA_050739815.1 Pseudomonas sp.
CCAGCCCAACTTCGGCACATGGCGGGTATGCACCCAGAATTGATAGAGCAAATTCAGCGCCGCCACACTGAGAAAGACCAGCGGTGGCACCCCGAACAGCGCCATCGGCAAGTAGAAAATCCAGCCAAAGATAAAGCCGCTGCTGGTCTGCCGCAGCGCGGTGGATAGGTTGTAGTCCTCGCTCTGATGATGCACCGAGTGCGCCGCCCAGAGCACATTGCGCTCGTGGCCGAGGCGATGGTTCCAGTAGTAGCAAAAATCGTAAAAGACGAAGGCGAACAGCCAGACCCAGAGGCTCTGCGCCGACAGCTCGAACAGCCCCCAGTGCTGCCAGGCGAAACTGTAGGTGAGCAGGCCAAGGCCCTTGGTCAGCAGGCCGCTGGTGGTCGACAGCACGCCGGTGCTGAGGCTGTTAATCGAGTCGGCGAGGCGGTAAGTGCTGACCCCACGCCAGCGATCGGCGAGCAGTTCCAGCCCGATCAACAGGAAGAAAAAGGGCACGGCGTAAAGAACGTAATTCATGGCTCACCCATATCGTTATGCCTGGCCGAAGGCTAGGATTGTGCTAGACGATCCTAGCCCAAGCCCAGTGTTCCTCTGCGGCGCGGCATGACAACCTGAGCGGCATTTGACGACAGCAGGCGCACAGCGCTTCGCCCCGGCGCAGGTACGGCAGTGCGTCAGCGCCCATGAGCTGTTCGGCCCAAGCAGCCGTCTAACTATTTACCAATCTCGCTACCCAGGGATGCCCGAGCAGAAATTTTCCGAGTGAGGACCCTGGCCACCAACCTCTAAGAGTGACGAGGAGTCGCTATGCACAAAAAAGTCGCTGTAATCCTCTCCGGCTGCGGTGTCTATGACGGCGCCGAGGTCTACGAGAGCGTGATCACGCTATTACGCCTCGACCAACGTGGCGCTCAGGTGCAGTGCTTTGCACCGAACATCGCCCAGCTGCAGGTGATCAACCACCTCAATGGCGAGGAAATGCCCGAATCACGCAACGTGCTGGTGGAAGCTGCACGGATCGTCCGCGGCCAGATCAAGGATGTGCGTGAAGCCCAGGCCGAGGATTTCGATGCATTGATCCTGCCCGGCGGCTTTGGCGCGGCGAAAAACCTCTCCGACTTCGCCAGCCAGGGCGCCCACTGCAGCGTGCAACCAGAAGTGCTGGCGTTGGCCAAAGCCTTCGCCGCAGCCAAAAAACCAGTAGGCCTGATCTGCATTGCCCCGGCGCTGGCGGCGAAAATCTATGGCCCCGGCGTGAGCTGCACCATTGGCAACGATGCCGACACCGCCGAGACGCTGAACGCGATGGGCGCGCAGCATGCAGAGTGCCTGGTCGGCGAGATCGTCGAAGACACCCAGTTCAAGCTGGTGAGCACTCCGGCCTATATGCTGGCGCAATCGATCGGCGAGGCCGCTTCCGGCATCAACAAGTTGGTCGACCGCATACTCGAACTGACCACCCCACAAAGCTGAGCGCAGGCGAGTTAGCCGCGCAGCGATGCAACCCACCAGCGGTGCCGCGAGGCGCCGTCAGGCGGCAACGCTCGCTGATGGGTTACCGCCTATCCCTGGCGAAGCCCAAAAGCAGGTCGATTTGGCCAATATTCGCGGCACTCTCGCCGCGGCTCTGGCCAAGCTGGCGCCGTTGCCTCAGCGTGCTAAGCCATCTCCTCCGACGCAGAATCGACATGCCCGAGCAGCCTTTCGAACTCTCCGCAGAACTGCAACAGGCGGTGAGCAGCTTTTTCCAGCGTATTCCCTTCAACCAGGTGCTTGGTATCCAACTCGGCGAGCTATCGTCCGAGCGGGTGGTGCTATATCTGCCGATGAAAGCCGAGCTGATCGGCAACTTCGTCCATGGCATTCTCCACGGCGGGGTGATCGCCTCGCTGCTGGATGTGGCGGGCGGGGCCATGGCACTGATCGGCGCCTTCGAGCGCCATCAACAATTGCCCAGCGCCGAGCGCATGGCCCGGCTGTCCAAGCTTGGCACCATCGATTTGCGTATCGACTACCTGCGCCCAGGCCGTGGCCAGCACTTCACCGCGCAGGCCGTGCTGCTGCGCTCCGGCAATAAGGTCGCAGTGGTGCGCTCAGAGCTGCATGCCGACGACGGCACCCTGGTGGCGGTCGGTACCGGCACCTACCTGTGCGGTTAAGAACCCTCTATAGGGATGAATCCGCACTCGGCGGACGTGGTTTTGTCTGGCCGAGCCCTCTAAACTGCGGCCACTAGCACACTGCCAGCGCCCAGAGACCAGGCAGCACATCAGGCAGACCCTCTTGGTCGGAGTTTGCGATGCCCCTGCTGCAGTTTATAGCTGACCTACCCGCCGACCAGACTGTCCTCCTCGACTGCAGCCACAATCCAACCCTGGTGTTGCTCGCCTACCTGGTCGCCAGCGCTGCCGGCTTTACCGCCCTGGCGATGGCTAACCGGGTCAGGGCGAGTCGCAGCCTGTCCAGTCGTGAGGCATGGCGCTGGATTGGCGCCTTTGCCCTGGGTGGCGGCATTTGGTCGATGCACTTCATCGCCATGCTGGCCTTTACCGCCCCGCTGCAAATCGACTACGACTACCGCATAACCCTGTGCTCCCTGCTGATCGCCATCGGCGTGTCCTATGTCGTGATGTGGGTGATCGGCCGCGAGCGCTTGGCCGCCTGGCAATATCTGACGGCTGCGGTCGCGGCCGGCGTCGGCATCGCCGCTATGCACTACAGCGGCATGACCGCGATCCGCTCAGCCGCAGCCCAATACTACGACCCACTGTTGTTCGGTGTGTCAGTCGCCATCGCCATTGGCGCTTCATTGGCGGCACTGATCCTGGCCTTCTACTTTCGCGGCAAGACTGGCGAACGTGTGCACTGGCAGCGTCTGCTCAGCAGCCTGGTGATGGGCAGCGCGATCGTTTCCATGCATTTCACCGGGATGGCCGCGCTGACCCTGGCGGTGCCCAACGATATTTACCTGCAGTCACTGCAACCCGACCTCGGCTCAGACGACCAAAACCTACTGGCGACCGCCATTGGCCTGGTCGCCCTGCTCATCATCGTCACCGGTCTGGGGGCGAGCTGGGCTGACCAACGCCTGCGTGAGCAACACGCCAAGCTGACCACAGTGGCCAACCAACTGAATGCCATTACCCAATACGACCCTCTGACCAACTTACTCAACGGTCGCACCTTCACCCAGTTGGCCAGCCAAGTGCTCGCCGCGCGCCAGCCACGCCAGAGCGTGCTGGCGCTGCTGTTTATCGACCTGGACAACTTCAAGCGGATCAATGACAGCCTCGGCCACGCCAGCGGCGACCTGATACTTCAACAGGTAGCCCAGCGCATTCGCTCTGCACTGGGTGGCGAAGACGTGCTCGCGCGCTTCTCCGGCGACGAGTTCTGCATACTGGCCGCACTCGAGCATGCCGAGCAGGCCGAACGCCTGTCCGAGCGCATCCTCTAGCAGCTGCATCCACCGTTCAGCCTGGCTAGCGGCCAACTCCGCCTGACCGCCAGCATCGGCCTCAGTGTCTGCCCACAGGACGGCACGGACTTTGACAAGCTGTTCAAGCAGGCGGGTCTTGCCGTTGGCCACTGTAAACAGACTGGCCGTAACCGCAGCCAACGCTTCAGCCCCGAACTCGAACTGCGCGCCCACCTGGACCTGACCCTGGAGCAGGATCTGCGCCGCGCCTTGAATGAAGACACCCTGCAAGTGCACTACCAACCTATTGTTGCCAGCGATACTGGCCAGGTGGTCAGCCTGGAGGCACTCGCTCGCTGGCAACACCAACAGCAGGGCGCCATCAGCCCCGAACGCTTTGCCCCGCTGGCCGAGCAGCATGGTTTTATTACCGAACTGGACTTGTGGGTCACCCAGCGCGCCTGTCGTGACCTCAAAGAGCTGCATGAGGCTGGCTATCCGCAGCTGCGGGTGGCCGTCAATTGCTCGGTGCTGAACCTGTCCAACCACGCGCTGCCAAGTGCCATCGCGCGAATTCTCGACGAGACGGGGCTAGGCCCAACGGCGCTGATCTTGGAGGTCACCGAAAACGCGTTAATGAGTAATCTGGCCGCCGCCGTGCAAATACTCGAAGAGGTGCGCCAACTCGGCGTGAAAATTTCCATCGACGACTTCGGCAGCGGCTATTCATCACTGGCTTACCTGAGCAAACTGCCAGTGAACAGCCTGAAGGTCGACCGCTCGTTTATCCGCGAGATTCCTGCGCAGG
Organism: Pseudomonas sp.; assembly: GCA_050739815.1. GTDB lineage: Bacteria > Pseudomonadota > Gammaproteobacteria > Pseudomonadales > Pseudomonadaceae > Aquipseudomonas. The sequence continues at coordinate 4,233 of JBOICE010000418.1, forward strand.
CCAACGACATGGCGATCACCGCGGCAATCATCGCCATGGCCCACAAACTGCAGTTGAAGGTGGTTGCCGAAGGGGTGGAAACCTCAGCCCAACTGGACTTCCTGCGAGATAACGAGTGCGACTCCATCCAAGGCTATCTCTTTAGCCGGCCCTTACCCTTAGCCGAGCTTCTAATCTGGCTGGGGCGGGCGCACAACGCAGCAGCAGAGCCCAGCTCTTACTCCCCGGCCTGACGTGCCAAGCGGGTCAGGATGCGATCCAGGGCATTGGCGAAAGCCTGTTTCTCGCGCTCGCCATAGGGTGCCGGCCCACCACCGACCTGGCCTTGTTCACGCAAATCGGTGAACAGGTTACGTACGGCCAAGCGCTCGCCCATATTCCCCGAGTCGAACTCACGCCCTCGCGGATCGAGCGCCGCCACCCCTTTCTTGATCAATCGATCGGCCAACGGCACGTCGCTGCAAATCACCAGCTCGCCGGGCAGCGCATGTTCGACCAGATAATCATCGGCGGCATCCGGGCCGCTCGGCACGACGATTAACCGCACACAGGCGAACGCCGGCTTGATCTGGCTCTGTCCAGCCACCAGCAGCACCTCAAACTTGCGCTTCAAGGCAAACTTGATCAATTGGTCCTTGGCGGCCTTCGGGCAGGCATCCGCATCGATCCAGACTCGCATAGGGAATTTCCTAGGGACGTTTGCGCAAACGGGCGAGCAGTATGCCACTGCTCGCCCGCTCAGCCTCAGCTAGCACCGAGACGACGCAGGGCGGCCTGGCGGCTGCGGCCATACAGCACGGCGATGGCCAACAAGGCGAGACCTTGCGCCAACAACGAGTAGGCGTCGGAGTGAATGCCCAGCCAATCGAAGTCGAAGAACGCCACCGGATAAATGCCAAAGACACCGGCTTCCTGCAAGGCTTTCACCCCATGCCCGGCAAAGACCACTGAGAGTGCGCACAGCAGCGCCGCGTTGATGCCGAAGAACAGCCCCAACGGCAGACGCGCCGAGCCACGCAGAATCACCCAGGCCAGGCCAACCAGCAGCACAGTCGCCGTGGCCGCACCGGCCAACACCGCGCCATGGCCGGCAGGGCCGGCCTGCAACCAGAGGGTTTCGTAGAACAGGATGACTTCGAACAACTCCCGGTACACCGAGATAAACGCCAGCACGGCAAAACCAAAACGGCCACCGCCACCGACCAGGCTGCTCTTGATGTAATCCTGCCAAGCCGCAGCATGCCGACGGTCGTGCATCCACACCCCGAGCCACAACACCATCACACTGGCAAACAACGCCGTGGCGCCCTCCAACAGCTCCCGCTGAGCCCCGCTGACGTCAAGCAAATACGCCGCCACGCCCCAGGTCGCCAGTCCAGCGACCAGCGCCAAGCCCCAGCCGATGTGCACGCCACGCACCGCCGCCTGCTGCCCGGTGTTGCGCAAAAAAGCCAGCACCGCGGCCAGCACCAGAATCGCTTCCAGGCCTTCGCGTAGCAGGATCAAAAGGCTGGAGACAAAACTCAACGACTGGCTCAGCCCATCGCCACCGAGCAGTTTTGCCGACTCCTGCAATTTGCCCTTGGCCAGCTCCAGGCGTTGCGCTGCCTGCGCCAATGGCAGGCCATCCTGTAGCGACTGCCGGTAGGCCATCAGCGCCTTTTCGGTGTCCTTGCGCACCTTCGCGTCGATATTGTTCAGCGAGCTCTCCACCAGCTCGAAGCCTTCCAGGTAGGCCGCCACCGACAGGTCATAGGCCTGGTCGCGCTCGCCGTCCCGATAGGCCGCCAAGCTCTTGTCGAGCGTGGCGCTGGTGTAGTCGAGCAACTGTTGCGGGCCACGTTGCACCTGGGGCGGCTGCGCGCGCTGGGCGCGGAAAGTCGCCGCGACGGCCGCACCTTGCGCACTGGCGACCTCGTCCGGGGTCTGTCGCGCCAATTCCGCCAGGTCGAAGGTCTTGCCCCTGGCCGCCCCAGCGTCAGCACTAAAGCCGGCGATATACACCGCCAGGTCCCAGCGCTGCCGCTCATCCAACTGATCGGCGAAGGCCGGCATATCGGTACCCTCGAGGCCCAGCCCGAGGGTATTGAACAGGTCGTACAGGCTCAGACGATCCAGCCGCGCCGAGTCACGCAGATTCGCCGGCGGCGGCTCGAGGCCGATTCCCGCGGGGCCATCACCGGCCCCGCTGTCGCCGTGGCAGACGGCACAATGCTGGGCATACAACGGCGCCCCGCGGGTCGGGTCGGGGGTGATCACCGGTGTCTGGGTGACCTCATAAGCCACTGCCAGTTGAGCACCGATCTGCCGCGCCTGCCTCGCCACAACAGTACCGTCCTGATGCTGGACGATGGCCTGTCGCAGGCTGACCACGCCGCGCTCCAGCTCCGTGCGCTCGGCACGGGCCGGCATGGCTACGATCAGCCCCTGCAGCACGCTCAAGAATTCCAACTGCTCGCGGTATTCCGCTTCATCGATCACCTGACCGGCATTGACCGTGGCCGGGTAATCCGCGCCGATATAGTCGAGCAGATGCAGCGCTTGTGCCGCCCCCTCGACCGGGTCGGCCAGTGCATTCAGGCTGAACAACGCCAGTAGCGGTAGCAGCCAGAACACTAAGCGGGGAGATGCGAACATAATTCAATCCCGAATAAGAATGGGTGGCATTGTTACCTCCCTAACGATCTCACTCAAGACTTGATGTACAGCTTCATAGCGCCGACGGGCGTTTGCGCTCAGACCGTGACCGGCACATTGGCCACCGCTAAGGGCGCTCGGACGGGATCGGCTAGCAACGGCTAAGCAGCGTTAGCGCTGGATTTCAGCGAGAAGATGCTGCGCTGTCGTACACCTGAAATGCCCCGCAAAACCCGAGCCCCGGCGCCGCCATGCGGCGGCACTAGGACACAGGCGACCTCTCGATGACTCAGGTCGACGCCCGACGCACGGTGGCCAATAGCGCCGCAGCGCCGACGAACAAAGTGGCGAATGTCCGATTCATCAACCGTTGCTGGCGCGGTGTACGCAGCAAGCGCAGGACCCGCGCGGCCAAACCGGTGTAACCGGCCATGACCATCAGGTCGACCGAGATCATGGTCACGCCCATGGTCAGGTACTGGGCCGGCAGCGGCTCATGCGGATCGATAAATTGCGGCAACACCGCCAACATGAACACCACCGCCTTGGGGTTGCTGACGTTGACCAGAAAGCCCCGCAGCAGCAATGTCAGCGGCCGGCCTAATGGCCGCACGGCAGAGTCACTGGCCAAGTCGCTGGGCAGCGCACGCCACTGCTTCACCGCCAGATAGACCAGATAGACCACGCCAAACCACTTGATCAAGCTGAAGGCCAGCGCCGAAGTCGCGAGAATTGCACCGACCCCGGCCGCGACGATGGCGATCTGCAAGGCCAGCCCCAACTGTAGGCCGATGGCATTCCAGTAACCGCGCCAAAAGCCGTATTGCAGGCCGCAAGACATCGAGGCAATCGCGCCTGCACCCGGCGACAGGCTGATCACCCAACAGGCGATGAAGAAGGCGAGCCAAGTCTCAAGCAGCATGGCGCTGACCTCGGGGAGTTAAGGAGGACGTTTACCTTACGCCGCCCCGCTCCGACTGCCTAGCAGGCCGGAACGGGCGGTCGTCAGTCGCATCGAACAGCTGCTTAGGCGTCCGGGCTGTTCTTGCGCAGGTGCACCGGCTCAACTTGCTTGGCTTTGCCAGTACGCATGCGGATATTGATCATCTCCACCGCCAGCGAGAAGGCCATGGCGAAGTAGACGTAACCCTTCGGCACATGCACCTCGAACGCCTCGGCGATCAGTACGGTGCCGACTACGATCAGGAACGACAGCGCGAGCATTTTCAGCGATGGATGCTTGTCGATGTAAGCGCTGATGGTGCCGGCCGCCAGCATCATCACACCGACCGAAATCACGATCGCGGCAACCATCACCGGCACGTTCTGTACCAGGCCGACCGCGGTGATCACCGAGTCGAGGGAGAAGATGATGTCGATGATGGCGATCTGCGTGATGATCCCCATGAAGCCATAAGCCTTGCCGCCCGCCTGCTGCGCCTCTTCGGCGCCTTCCAGGCCGTGGTAGATCTCCGCGGTGCTCTTGAACAGCAGGAACAAGCCACCGAAGAACAGGATCAGGTCACGCCCGGAAATCCCCTGCTCCAGTACGGTGAACAGATCACTGGTCAGACGCATGACCCAAGTGATCGATAGCAACAGCAATATCCGCGTGCCCATCGCCAGGGCCAAACCGAAGAAACGCGCCTTGGCTTGCTGGTGCGCCGGCAGCCGGCTGACCAAAATCGAAATGAAGATGATGTTGTCTATGCCGAGGACGATTTCCAAAGCCGTAAGGGTCAGAAAGGCGACCCAAATCTCAGGGCTCATTAGCCATTCCATGCGTATGCCTCATTAAAGGTGTGAATAAAGGGGTTAATCGACCTGGGCCAACTGTTGTTCCAGGCTTTCCAAGTGCTCCAGCGCTGCCATCCAGACCTCTTCCAGCTCGCTTTCGCGGACTTTCAATTTGGCCTGCTCGGCGAGCAAGTCCCGTAGCTCATCTTTGCGCGCGGCTTCGTATATCGCCGCATCCCCAAGATGGGTTTCCACGCTGGCGAGCCGCTCATGCAGCGCACCGAGTTCATGCTCCAGCTTCTCGGCCTCACGCTTATAGGGCGCCAACTGCTGCCGCAGCGCCGCCGCAGCCTGGCGCTGGGCGCGCTTGTCGGTCTTATCCACCGCTGGTGCCGTGGAGCTGATCGGGGCGTGGCGTGCACGATAGTCAACCAACCAGCGCGCGTAGTCTTCGAGGTCGCCCTCGAACTCCTGAATACGCCCTTCGGCGACCAGCAGAAACTCATCGGTGGTGCTTTTCAGCAGATGACGGTCGTGGGAAACCACCAGCACCGCACCGGCAAAGTCCTGCAAAGCCATGGTCAGCGCCAAGCGCATTTCCAGGTCGAGGTGGTTGGTTGGTTCATCCAGCAGCAGCAAGTTGGGCTTGCCCCAGGCAATCAAGGCCAGGGCCAGTCGCGCCTTTTCACCGCCGGAGAAGTTCAGCACCGGCTCATCGCAGCGCGGGCCGCGGAAGTCGAAACCGCCGAGGAAGTCCCGCAACGTCTGCTCGCGCTCGGTCGGCGCCAGGCGTTGCAGGTGCAGCAAAGGGCTGGCCTTATCGTCGAGCGAATCCAATTGGTGCTGGGCAAAATAGCCGACCACCAGATTCTCGCCGCGCACCAGCCGGCCGCTAAGCGGCTCCAGTTCACCGGCCAGGGTCTTGATCAGCGTCGATTTACCCGCACCGTTGGGGCCGAGCAAACCAATCCGCGCACCCGGCGCCAAGCCCAGCTTGACCTTCTCCAGGACAGCTCTCTCGCCATAACCGAGGCGGCCTTCGGCCAAATCGAGCAGCGGGCTGGAAATTTTATCCGCCTCGCGAAAGGTAAAATCAAAAGGTGAATCCACGTGGGCGGCGGAAAGCTCTTCCATCCGCTCCAGTGCCTTGATCCGGCTTTGCGCCTGACGGGCCTTGGTCGCTTGCGCCTTGAAACGCGCGATGAATTTCTCCATATGCGCGCGCTGCGCCTGCTGCTTCTCGAAGGCCTGCTGTTGTTGCGCCAAACGTTCGGCACGGGCCCGCTCGAAGGCCGAGTAGCCACCGCGATAGAGCGTCAGCTTGCGCTGCTCGACATGGGCGATGTGATCGACCACGGCATCGAGGAAGTCCCGGTCATGGGAGATCAGCAACAAGGTGCCGGGATAGCTTTTCAGCCAGTCCTCAAGCCACAGGATCGCATCGAGATCCAAGTGGTTGGTCGGCTCATCCAGGAGCAAAAGGTCTGACGGGCACATCAGCGCTTGCGCCAGGTTCAGACGCATCCGCCAGCCGCCGGAGAAGCTACCGACATGGAGATCCATCTGCTCATTGCTGAAACCAAGGCCGGCCAGCAACTTGCGCGCGCGCGCATCGGCGCTGTAGCCATCGGCGCCGTCCAGCTCTGCATGCAGGCGCGCTTGCGCTGCCCCATCCTGTGCGGCTTCGGCGGCGGCCAAATCACGCTGCACTTGGCGCAGGCGAATATCGCCGTCCAACACATAATCCACCGCCACGCGATCGAGGGTGTCGACCTCCTGGCGCATGTGAGCGATCCGCCAATCGGCCGGCAACTGGCAGTCGCCGGAGTCAGGGCTCAGCTCGCCACGCAGCAGGGCGAAAAGGCTGGACTTACCGGCGCCGTTAGCGCCAATCAAGCCGGCTTTTTGACCGGCGTGCAGGGTCAGCTCGGCGTCTTCTAACAAACGCTGCGGGCCACGCTGTAAAGTGAGGTTTTGTAGTCGAATCATAATGGCGGCGGAGTCTACCAGCTTCGCCCACGTATCGCCCGGAAAGCACCATGTCCTCTGACCTGTGGAGTTTTACCATTCGTGTCTATGCCCGCCCCGAGGTCGAGCAGGCTTGCCTGCAGTTACAGCAGGCGGGCGCGGATGTCTGCCTGTTACTGTGCGGCGCCTGGCTGGGCCAGCACGAAGTGAGCTGTACAACTGAGCGCTTGCAACAGCTAACGACACTCGCGCAACCCTGGCAAAGCACGGTGATACTGCCACTTCGGCAATTGCGCCAACGCTGGCGCGTAGCGGCCGCTACGGATAGCGCGCTGGCCAAACTGCGTGAACGGGTGAAGGGCTTGGAATTGGAAGCAGAGCAGCAACTGATGCTGCGACTGGAGGCCACGGCACAGAGCTGGCCGACGGGTGAAGCCAAAGACTTACCGGTTTGGCTGAGTGGCCTCGCGGCACAAACTGGAGAGCAAGACCGCGTCGCGCTGCAGGTGCTGCGCGACGCGGTCAACTCGGCTTAGGACGCGTTGCTCGGCGCAGTACCGACATTGCTGGTTGAAGTCGGCGCTACGGCTGGCGCCGCCGGAGCGGCCGGTTTAGCCGGCGCTACACTCGCTACCGGCGCAACCACTGCTGGCTTAGGCGCCGCAGGTTTGGCCACAGCTGGCTTGACTGCCGCGGGTTTAGCTGCAGCCGGTTTCGCCACAGGCTTCACAGGCGCTTTTTTCACAGCTGGCTTGGCAACAGGTTTTGCCGTTGCTTTGACTGCCGGCGCTGTGGCGGCTTTGGCCACTGGCTTGCTCGCCGCCTTCACTGGCGCTTTCGCAACACTGGGTTTGGCCGCTACAGGTTTGGCGGCGCTAGCGACGACAGGCTTCTTCGCTACAGGTTTAGCGACAGGCTTAGCCGCAACTTTTGCGGATGCTTTAGCGGCCGGCTTGGCAGCAGGCTTTGCCGGTGCTTTAGCCGCTGGCTTGCTCGCCACTTTGGCCGGAGCTTTTGCTGCTGCAACTTTAGCCGGGGCCGTGCGTGCCAAAGGTTTGGCCGCAGGCTTAGCGCTAGCAACAGGTTTGGGTTTGGCAACACGACCGCTGAGAACCTTGCTCGCTGCTTCCCTAACCTTGCCAACGCCCTGAGCCAGCTTCAGGCTTTCCTGAGCGTCGCGCTTGAGCTGGACGATATAGCTGCGGGTCTCGGTTTGGCGGACCTTGAGACTGTCGAGCAGCTCTTCAAGCTCGGCAACCGCCGCCTTGGCTTTGGCTTGCGCTTTGGCCTTACCGGCTACAGCAGCATCCTGCAGTTTGCTGCGGGAGTTGTGCAATTTTTCCTGGGCTTTACCGCGCTGTTTTTCCAGCTTGGCCAGCAGTTTTTCTGCATCGACCAACGCCTGGGAGCAAGCGCTTTCAAGATGTTCGAGCAGGCTCTGTGAAAGCTGCTGCAGCAGATGTAGGGGGGTAGTAACAGACTTCTTATTGGCCGACATAGCGCGCCTCCTGGCGAACGTAGGTGCGGCCCATACTAGCCCCCTGATTCACTGCTCGCCAGTTCTGCCATTCGACTGCCGCAGATCGCAGGCATAATCGCCCACTTCTTCGGCCGGAGAACGCCCATGCCGCGTTACCTGATGTTGCTGCTTTGCCTGCTAACCCCTATCGCCCAAGCCAGCGAAAATCAGCACGATCTGGCCTACAGTCTCGGCGTGCGTCTTGGCGAGCGGCTGCGCGAAGAGGTGCCGGATTTACAGCTACCGGCACTGCTCGATGGCCTGCGCCAAGCCTATCGCGGCGAGCCGCTGCAACTGGAAGCAAAACGCATAGAGCAGATACTCGCGGAGCATGAAGCGCAGCTCGCCGACTCGCCGGCCAGCGCAGAACCTGCGATCGCTGCCGAACGACGCTTTCTCGCCAACGAAAAAGCTAAAGCCGGAGTCCGTGAGTTGCCTGGCGGCGTGCTGCGTATCGAACTACAGCGCGGGCACGGCGACACGCCAACAGCAACCAGCAAAGTGCAGGTCCGTTATGTCGGTCGCTTGGCCGATGGCAGTGTGTTCGATGAAAGTGCAGAACCCCAATGGTTCCGCTTGGACAGTGTGATCGGCGGTTGGCGCACAGCACTACAGGAGATGCCTGTCGGCACGAAGTGGCGCCTGGTGATTCCATCGGCCCAGGCATATGGCGCCGAAGGTGCCGGCGATCTGATTCCGCCTTATGCACCGCTGGTATTTGAACTGGAACTGCTCGGAACCGCCGACTGACCGGCGGCTCCGCCAACGGCCATTCAGACGGCTGGAGCCGTCTGTTGTTGATGCGCGTTGTGCAGGACTTCAATCAAACAGTCTTCCAGCTCGAAGCGCTCATGCAAAAGCTGGCCGAGACGCTTGAGCTCAGTCCCCAAAGACACGCTATCGCGGCAATCGCCGTTATCGCAACGGTCGTTGAACGACAGCGCAACCTCGGTAATGGCCTCAATCCGCGGGTAGATCTGCTTGGCCAATTCAAGCCCACGCTGATCACCGAAGGCTTTCGCCTCGCCGGTCAGTTGTTCGTAGACCTCGAAGTGCCCGGCCGAAACATAGTCGACCAGCACCTCACAGAATCTCTGCAGGGCTTGGGCGTTTGCAGCAGGCGGATGTGGGCTGTCGTTGAGAATATCGTAGGTGCGCACCAGTTCATGGCGCTCTTGCAGCCAACGGTCGATTAGCAGATGAACCCCACCCCAACGTTCTTGGGCGTTCTGACAGCTCTCGAGCATGATGACCTCACTTCCCTTATCGATAATGCTGTTATTCGTCTGCTTCGAGACGGTTTTTTGTCAATCGGTGCTTGGTCTTGGGAAGGTAGCGCCGAAACGGCAATTTTCCGGCGGTCCGTGTAGGCAGATTAAGCTCGCCAGACAACGCCTTCAAGGCAGCCTCGGAGAAAATTTCATACGAGCGTTTAATCGGAACCCCGCAGACGGCTAAGGCTGCAGAATTCAACCGAATCGACCCGCGCCGCGCAGACTGTGTAGCCGACCTACGGCATCAGGATACCGTGCCCTCTGGCGAGAAACACCCCGCGAGTGCATTGGCCGTGCATCAGATCAAGCGCGTCGGAGCAATTGGAACAAGGCGAACAGGAACATGCCGGCGAAGGCCAATAGGCTCCACTCTGGAATGCTCATGCCAAACAACGTCCAACTGACTTCGGCGCAATCGGCGGTGCCATGCAGAACCAGGCGTACCATGTCCTGAAACGGCAGAGCTTCCATCATGTAATCCAGGCTCGGCAGACACGCCGGCAACTCCTCGGCCGGGACGCTCTGCAGCCACACCTGACGCCCGGCAGTCGCTGCACCGGCCAACACACTGAGCAGCGCCAATACCGAATAAACCCGTTGCCCAGTCCGCTCGGGCCCATGCAGGGCAGCAATCAGGCAGATCACCCCGAAAACAATCACGCAAACGCGCTGCACGATGCACAGAGGGCAAGGCTCGAGCCCCAACACATGCTCCAGATACAGCGCTCCGCCCATCAAAGCGACGCAAGCAACAAAGGCGAGAAGGAACAACGAACGCGGACTGGCCAGCGGCATGACGACTCCGAAGGAGGCAAGGAAAGGCGGTTACGGTAGTGGAAAGCGCCCGCGGCTTACAAGCCAGGCCTCTCGGCTGGAGAGGGCAACCATCCGGCGAAAACCACCACGCGTCAGTTACTTCAGGTGCTTTGGCTCAGCCGGCGCGCACCCACAGATCGCCTGTAGAACGCAGCCACTCCGGGGCTGCCTGCACCAGAAACTCCGTGGCGCAATGCCCGATCGTGTCGCGCAAGCACTGAGACAAAACAACGCAGGCACTCGCTGGAGTGCCACATGGCAGTGTCTAGCCGGCAAAAACTCAGACGCGCGCAGGCTCCGGCAATGGCAAGAGTGGCAATCGCTGATCAAGCAAGCCGAAACCCTCTTGAAATAGCTGATTGCTGCGCTCGATCTCGCCCTGCTGCGCCAGTAACCGAGCCAGTTCGGCGCAGGCTTGCGGATCGCGCGCGAAACTCAGGCTGCTCTCGAAGTACTCCTTAGCCTTGCCCCACAAGTGGTTCTGCAGGCACAGACGGCCGAGGCTCAACAGCAAGCCGGCATCGCTAGGCTGCTGTTTCAGCCAGCTTTCGGCAGTCTGTAGCTGGCGCGCCGGATCGCGGCCGCGCACCAAGCCATAGAGGCTCGCCAAGCGACTGTCATAGTTGCGCTGCAGTGCCGTGCGCAGAACTTCTTCCGCCTCTTCCTGGGCGCCTAAAGCCAGGAGCTGTTCGGCATACACGGCGATCAACTGAGGTTCACTTCGTTGAGCCTTGGAGAGCTGCTGCCAGGCCTGTGTCAGCGGCTGGAGCGCCGTTTCACCACCGTTCAGACCTTCCTGCCCGGCAGTCATCAAGCGCGTGCTCCAGGCTTGCTGTTCGAGCGCGACCAATTCAGGCTCCGCTAGCGCCTTGTCCTTGCGCAACTCCGGCAACAAAGCAATCACTGCCGACCAGTCGCCACGCTGCTGATGGAGCTGCTGTAGCTGACGCAGCACCTGGCGATGGTGAGGATGGCGCTCACGCATGACCTGCAAGGTTTCCAGCGCCGCATCCGCCTGCCCGCGAACCAACTGTAGTTCGGCATGCGCCAAGGCAATGGCCAGTTCGGCCTGCGGTTGCCGCTCCAGGGCCCGCTCCAACAGCCCGTCACTCTCTTCGTGCTGGCCCAGCTCATTGGCCGCCCGCGCAGCACCGAGGTAATAGATCAGCGGCTGCCGCTCGCCTTCTGCAGCCCGTTGCAAGTGCCGCATGGCACGAGCCCAGCGACCTTCCGCGAGATCCAGCAGGCCCTGCTCCGCCGCGAGCTGCACGCGGCGATTACGATTACGCCGCGACCAGGGATTAACTACCCCACCCGATACAAACACCAGGCTGAGCAGCAAGCGCACGCCGTAAACCAGCAACCAGAGCAGCGCCACCAAAGCCACTGCCGCCCATAGGCTCGACTCATAGCGAAAGCCCTTATAGGCGATCAACACATAGCCCGCGTGCTCGGCGATCGCCAGGCCAAGCAAGGCAGCCGCAGCGATGAGCACAAGCAGAATCAGCAAGAGGCGCTTCATGGGCTGGCTTCCTCCAGCTCGTCGCTCGCGGGTTGCTGCGTAGTTTTGGCCGGCGCCTGGCGCTGCTGCAGATAGGCCTGCACCGCACTCAGTGCGGGAGCCAGATCCGGCATCTCGACAGCCACCGGCTGGCTGCTCAACTCGTCGATGCGCGCGAGCAGGGCCTGGCTATCCGGGTTGTCCTGGTTGAAATGACTCTCCAGCACGCCGCGCGCTTGCTTCAGCGCCTGTTGATACACCTCCGGCTGGCCGTTCAGAGCGGCCCACTGCGCCTGCTCAAGTGCCAGCGTCAGCGCCAGGCGGACCTGCGTCAGGCTCTGACCGGCCAGCAACGGGCGGATGTTCTGATCGGCATTGAAATCGATGCGGATGTAGCGCGAAATCTTTTCCCACCACTGTGCCCAAAGGCTGCTGCCATCGCCCTCGGCCGCCAGCCCGAGCTGCTCGCCAGTGCTGGCAAACATAGGTGTCGATGCACTCAGTTGCGCGGCCTGGGCGCGCAGCGCGCCGAGCTGCAGGAACAGGCCGGTGCGGTCCAAAGCTGCAAGGCTGCGCAAGGCTGCCAAGCTCTTCGCCAGTTCCTCACGAGCGGCGAATGCGGCGGGGTCATCCTGATCGCGGAGAATCTCATCGGCGCCCTGCACCAGCACCTTGGCGCTGTTGATGTCCTGCAGCGCCGACAGCCGCAGACTGGCCAGACGCAGCAGATGTTCGGCTTCGGCCAGACGCCAGTCCTGACGGCTAGCGCCGAGCACGCTTTCAAGGCGCTGACTCAAATGCTGTTGATCACCTTGCAACTGG
>JBOICE010000419.1:0-2978 GCA_050739815.1 Pseudomonas sp.
GAGGATGAGCTGGTGGCGCGCCATTACCTCCAGCGCGAGCTGCACGGCGTGCAGGAGCAGTTGGAATTCCTGCCCAAGCCGCTCAGCGAAAACGGCCTGCACATCCTGGTGCGCCGTAGCCATCCCCAGCATCGGCAGATAGTCGCGGCTTTCAATCGGGCGTTGCAGGAGATGCGCGCTGACGGCACTTATGTGCAGCTTTTCCACCGCCACGGTTTCTGAGGCGGGTTGAGGGCTAGGAGGGCGCTGATTGGCAAGCGCCTACCTACTGACCTGTTCGGTGCCGTGTCAGAGAATCCGCACGCGTAGCGAACGGCCTTTGATCTTGCCGTCGTTCAGGCGTTGCAGCGCTTGTTTGGCGACCCCACGTTCGACCGCGACATAGGCCTGGAAGTCGAAGATGGCAATCTTGCCGACCTGGGCGCCGGGGATTCCGGCTTCGCCGGTCAGGGCGCCAAGGATGTCGCCAGGGCGGACTTTGTCTTTACGGCCACCAGCAATGCACAGGGTGACCATCGGCGGCAGCAGCGGCCCGCCACCTTGCGACTTCAGGTCATCCAGCTGCTGCCAGTTCAGCGGAGCCTTTTGCAGGTTTTCGATAGCTTGTGCCCGCTGGCCTTCCGACGGCGCCACCAGGCTCAGCGCCAGCCCTTTTTCGCCGGCGCGGCCGGTGCGGCCAACCCGATGGATGTGGATTTCCGAGTCGCGGGCCAGTTCGACGTTGATCACTGCATCCAGCGCTTCGATATCCAGGCCGCGGGCGGCGACGTCGGTGGCTACCAGGACCGAGCAACTGCGGTTGGCGAACATCGCCAGCACCTGATCGCGGTCGCGCTGTTCCAGATCGCCATTCAAGGCCATCGCGGAAATACCACTGGCTTGCAGGTGCTCGACCAGCTCCTGGCATTGCTGCTTGGTGAAGCAGAAGGCCACACAGGATTGCGGGCGGAAATGCGCCAGCAGCTTGGTCACGGCTTGCATGCGTTGCTCGGGGGCGATCTCGTAGAAACGCTGCTCGATCTGACTGTCGGCGTGCATCGCTTCGGCTTTGACTTGCTGCGGGTCACGCATGAACGCCGCCGACAGCTGCTTGATGCTGGCCGGATAGGTGGCGGAGAACAGCAGGGTTTGGCGTTTGGCCGGGGTCTGCTGAAGGATCTCGGCGATGGAGTCGTAGAAGCCCATGTCGAGCATGCGGTCGGCTTCATCGAGGACCAGGGTGTTGAGGCCGTCGAGTTTCAGGGTGCCTTTGCGCAGGTGTTCCTGAATTCGCCCAGGGGTGCCGACTATGATGTGCGCGCCGTGCTCCAGCGAGCCGATCTGCGGGCCGAATGGCACGCCGCCACAGAGGGTCAGCACCTTGATATGGTCGGTGCCACGGGCCAGTCGGCGGATTTCCTTGGCCACCTGGTCGGCCAGCTCGCGGGTCGGGCAGAGCACCAGCGCCTGGCAGCCAAAGTAGCGCGGGTTCAGCGGGTTGAGCAGGCCGATGCCGAAGGCGGCGGTCTTGCCACTGCCGGTCTTGGCCTGGGCGATCAGGTCCATGCCCTTGAGGATCACCGGCAGGCTTTGCGCTTGAACTGGCGTCATCTGGGCATAACCGAGGGACTCGAGGTTAGCCAGCATGGCGGCGGACAGCGGCAGCGAATTGAAAGCGGTGGAGGTCACGGGACAGGCCTGCTAAACGAAAATGGCGTGCAGTGTAACAGGCCGGCCCGCGGCTGTTGCCCTGGCGCGACCGGGGGAGCTGGCCGCCCTCTCCCGACGAAGTTTCTCGCACTTGCCCCGCCTGTCGGCCTCCCTCTTCTGGGCAGCAGACGGGCAGTGCGGGTGTCCAGGTTGGGAAGACTGGGCATGAGAGTCCTCGGTGCGCAAACTGCTCGGACTTTAAGCCGATGATTCGTGGCTTGCCAGCGCAAATGCCCTGATGGAATATGCGGCGAACCCGCTTGGGTCGTGAGCAGGAGCTAATGGCACCTGACCGCCAGGTTTGCGAACCTGTTCTTTCCTTGCTCTACCGCCAACCCGCACAAGGCGCTGCCGATGCGAATGCTCTGCACCCTCCTGTTGCTGCTCCTGAGCGCAGCGCCCTTGCGCGCGGCGCAATGGTTCCCCGTTCCAGTCAGCGCCGATGGCCAGCCGGCCAACTACCAGCCGCTGGCGGCGGCGAGTAAGCCCTGGCGTGTGTGTGCCTTGCTGCCCCACGGCATGGACCGTTACTGGTGGGGCGTGGCCTGGGGGCTGAGTGAAGAGGCCCAGCGCCAAGGTGTCCAGCTGGGTATCTATGAGGCCGGCGGTTACCAGTATCCAGACATGCAGCGAGCCCAACTGACCCGTTGCATCCAGCTCGCCGCCGACGTGTACGTGATCGCGGCGATCAACACACGCGGGCTGTGTCATGAAATCGGCCAGTTGCACAAGGCTGGGGTGCCGGTGATCGATCTGGTCAACCGGATCGATTGCGCCGGCGTCAGCGCACGCTCGCAGGTGAGCTTCTCCGCTATGGCCAGGGTCGCGCTGGCCTACATCGTGCGCCATAGCCAGGGCCGGCCGGTTCGTGTCGGTTGGTTGCCGGGGCCGCAGGACGCCGGCTGGGTGGAGGACGGCGAACGGGGTCTGCACGAGGCGTTGCAGGGCAGCGCGATAACCCTGGTGCACGGTGGTTACGGGCCGGTGGATCGCTCCAGCCAGGCAGTGCTGGTGCGCAATCTGTTGAGCAAGGAACCCGATCTCGACTACGTGCTGGGCAATGCCGAGGCCGCTGCCTTCGCCGCCCAGCTGGTGCGTGGTGAGCGCTATCACGCGCAGGTGGTCGCTTTCTATGCCACCGAGCGGGTACTCGAGGCTATCGAAGACGGTCTGATCCTCGCTGCGCCCACCGACTCGCCGGTGCTCCAGGCGCGGGTGGCCATCGATCTGGCGGTGCGTGCACTGGAAAGCAAGAGCTTGCCGGGCCTTGTCAGCCCAGAGATTGAAAT
>JBOICE010000420.1:0-4341 GCA_050739815.1 Pseudomonas sp.
GTCCATGCGCAGGACGGTATAGAAGATGTTGAGCCGCAGACCGATCCCGTAGCTGAACAGGGGCTGGCGCACGAAATACGGGTCATCGCCCGCCTTGCGGCGCCACACCAGGTCAACGTCCTTGGTGCGGCCATCTGCGCAGCGACGCGGATTGCGCACGCTGGATTGCAGGCAGATTTCGCTATCCCAGGCCAGGCCGCCGTCAAAGAAGGTGACGAAATCGACCGGTGGAAACGAGCCCAGGAACCCCAGCCGCAGTTCCTTGATGAGCGGCACACGCATTTCGGTATTCAGAAACGCGACACTCGATCCGATCAGCTGGTCGCGCACCGGGCACACGGCAAACGATGCCGATTGGTCATTCAACTGGCTGAGATCACATTCGGAGCTTTGCAGGTCGAATGACTTCGCGTCGTAGCCGCGCAGGAAGTAAGGCCCACCCCAGAATGCGCTGAACCGCCGTGCGTCCGCACCAAAACGGGTGAGGCCGATGGCGCGCGCCGCCAGCACCACTTTGCGTTTGTAGTTCCAGTAGTTGCGGAAGTCGAGCAGTCCTTCGGTAAACTCGAAATTGCCGAAGGCGCGCGAGAATTGCGCGCGGTAACGGCGGCCGTACACGGGTCCGGTCCAGCCGAACAGCGTATTGTCGAAGACCAGCGCGGCCAGCGGCTGCACGAAGCTGAGATTGTCGATGCGCTCGGAATGATTGAGCACGTCACCGGATTCCAGGTAGCGTCCGTAGTACACCAGGTCAGTCTGATAGGAGACGGCGCTGGCGCCCAGCTCCAGCCGCTTGAACTGACTGAAGGGATAACTCAGGTAGCCGGCCGCTGTGCGAATGACATCGCGCACGAATACACTGGCGGCAACATCCTGGGCGCCACCATCGATATTGAGCGACATGAAGTCGCTGCCGTAATACCGGTAAAGCGGCACCTGCTCCAACACGAAGCCGAAATTGGCACGCTTCTTCAGGAAGCTGTAGGCACCGAAAAAGTTGCCATCGGAGAGCGAACCGTTCACGCTTCCCGACAGCAGGATGTTGTGGTTGCCCAGCATGTCGGAGAGTGCAATGAAGCTGCCGCCCGACAGGCCGTTTCCATACTGGCCACCCACCGTTGCACCGACATTGGGCTGTCCCACCATGTCGGGCGTGAACTTGACCTTGTAATCGCGGTGTTTGAACACCGAAGTATCCGGCAAGGCCATGGTGGCACTGTCCAGCAGCGCTGTGACGGAAATGACTTTGGGCGCTTCGCCGGGCACCGATTGACCGCTGGGGCGGAAGCCCTGCGCATCGCGATAGATCGAGGTGGCCGGACCGTTCAAGGTGGCACGCCCGGATCCGTTGACGGCTGCCGCGTCAGCCGGCACCGCGACCATTGCCGGCGGCGTCACAATCGCGCTGCTATTGCTTCCGTTGCCGTTACCTCCGTTTGCAGTGGCGGAGTGTGCAGCTACGATCTTGCGCTCAGGCTCCACGGGGACGCGACGCAATGTGCGCGGATCGTTGACCGCATAGACGTTGTAACCGGCCTTTTCGAAGTAGGTATACAACAGACGGCCCGTGCGCGACCAGCTCAGTACCGGGCTGATGTCCTTGACGGCGATCACGCCCGAGAGCAGGTCGCTGATGCGATACAACTTCTGCTCGCTCAATTCGAAGAGGTGCAGGTTGTTGGTGCCGCTTGCGTCACTCACCCAGATCAACGACTTCCCATCCGGCGCCCACACCGGATTCAGGTTCTTGCCCGTCTCCTGCTGGGGCAGCACCTGCAACTGCTGCGTGGCCACGTCGTAGAGCGCGACACGCATGTTGCCGTAGGTCATGCGCTCGAAGTCTGTGCCGGGGCCACGATCGGTGCTGAACGCGATGGTTTTGCCGTCGGGTGACCAGGCCGGGACCAGGTCGGCATGCCGGTCAGCCGTCAAACGCGTGAGCCTGCCATCCAGATCGGCAATGTAGAGATCGCTCAATCCGCCCGAGTTGCCGGAAAACACAATGCGCTTGCCATCGGGCGAGAAACTGGGCGATTCGATGCCATCCAGCTCGAACTTCAACTTTTTGGCAACGCGCTTCTTCTTCAGGTCGTAGATGTAGAGCGCATCGCGGCCCGAGGTCTGAGCCGAGAAGGCAACGTAGCGACCGTCACCCGAGAAGCTGGCGCTGGACGTCATGTAGCGAAGCGATTCGAAATTGGCGTCGCGCGCAGAGCTCACCAGCTTGTGCAATGGCTGGCCGGTTTGTGCATCAGCGAGCCAGAGGTCGAAGAAAAATCCGTCCTGCTGCGACAGGTAGACCATCTGCGTACCATCGGGTGAAATGGCCGGCGAAAGGAACCAGGGGTCACCCAGCTCGTTGTGACCGGTCAGTTTCTCGGAGAACGTGGAAGGCGCAGCGTGATCGGCCACCTGAGGCAGGTAGGTCTTACGGACCGAAGCCGTCCATTCCTGGTTCAACTCGGCGAGCGAAACGCCCAGCGAGGTGCTGAAGGCTCGCTCCAATCCCATACGCGGCGCCCGCGCGAGCAGGATGCCAATGACTTCATCGCCCCACTTCGAACCGATGTAGTGCCAAAGCGACTGCCCGAAGCGATAGGACAGGTAATCGTCGCGCACTGACATCTCCGCGATGTCGCGCAGGTAACCGGACAGCGTAGCATCGCGCAGCCAGCCGCTGGTCAAGGCGTCGATGTGGCCGATCGACAGATACTCAGCCATCCCCTCCAGAAACCAGAGCGGCAGGCGGGGGCTATTGTTGCTCTCGCCCGTGGCACTGCGCCGGTAGATGGCATCGAACTGGAAGGCGTGCACCAGCTCGTGCGTAAAGACATGATCGAAGTCCGCGTACGAGCCGGTGAAGGGCACCACCAATCGATTCTTGATCGGCTCGGCAAAGGCACCGGTGCTCTCATCGATCAACCCGTACGAAATGTTGGTGCGCTGAAAATCGGTATGGGAAGCGTAGAGCACGATGGCTTTGCGCTGGCGGAATTCGCTCTGCAGGATGCGCGACAAGCGGGCGTAGGAACGCTCGGCTACTCGCGCGGCATCCATGGCCGCTTCGCGCTCCTGTTTGTAGTAGTGCACATCAAAGTGCTCGGTCCGTATGATGTCGAAATCAAAGGACCGGTACTGCACCTTGTTGCGGCCGAAATACTGCGCGGCGCTCGGCACCGGCAATGCAAAAAACAGGACGCCGAGCAGCGCCAGGAGCGTGCGGCGTGAATTCATTTTATCCTGCCTCTATGCCATCAGGGCCATGGACGGGCTGAACACCCGCCGACATGCCTCTTCCGTTATGCGGCGTTCACTCCGGGCGCGCATGACTGTGTAACTTGATTTGCGCCTGCGAACCGCAGCTTCACGCTAGAGCCGATTCACCTGGAATCGTAATGGTCCGAAAGGGGCAGGACACGTGCCTAAGCCATGTTGCATAGCGCGTTTGCGCCATTCACAGAACAACGTTGAGCACGCGTTTTGAATGTCCTGAGTCGGCTTAAAAAGAAGGTCCGAACGAGACCGTGAAGAGGCCTTCACTCAATCGGCGCCGGTCAGGCCGGTCGAGTGGCAGTGTGTAATCGAGACGCAGGATCGTGTAGAAAACATTCAGGCGCAGGCCCACGCCGTAGGCAAAAACAGGTTCCCGGACGAGGAACGGATCCTGTCCCGGTTGGCGTTGCCATACCAGGTCAACGTCGTGCGACTGGCCGCTGGCACAGCGCTGCACAGCGAGCGAGTGCGCCCGCAGGCACACTTTGTCATCCCAGGCCACGCCGCCGTCGAGAAACGCGACCAGGTCAACTGGTGGCAACGAACCCAGCACACCCAGCCCAATCTCCTTGATGACCGGCACGCGCAGCTCGGTGTTGACGAACGCGGCACTCGAGCCGATCAACTGGTCACGCAATGGGCAGGGAGAGAGCGACGTCTCCGTCCCCAGAGTACGGCTGGCCTGGCACTCGCGGCTGCCCAGATGAAACGAGTTGGCGTCGTACCCGCGAATGTGGTACGGCCCGCCCCAGTAGACACCGAAACGGCGTGCGTCCGCACCGGAGCGCGCCAGGCCGGTCAGGCGCGTAGCCAGTACGAAATGGTGCTTGTAGTTCCAGTAGTTGCGCAGATCGAGCAGGCCCTCAGTCAGCGCGAAACTGCCTAGCGTACGTGAGACCTGTGCCCGGTAACGCCGACCCTGGATGGGGCCGGTCCAGCCAAACTGCGAATTATCGAAGACCAGCGCAGCGCTCGGTTGCAGGTAGCTCAGGTTGTCGATGCGGCGCGAGTGGTCGAGGGGATCACCGGTGCGCAGATAGTGACCGCGGTACAGTACGTCACTCTTGT
>JBOICE010000421.1:0-7320 GCA_050739815.1 Pseudomonas sp.
ACCTATGGCCGCGAGTTTTTCCGATTGCATGAGCTGGCTATTGGCTTTTTCCAACTTCTTGACCAGTTGTTCTTGTTCAATCTGTTTGCTGCTCAAGGCATTCAGCGCCACATCCAGTTGCTCGTTGGCGCGGGCAAATTCGCTGGTGTCGTACAGCAACAGGCCAAAGCGCTGTTGGCCATCCATGTCGCTGAAAGGAAACAGTAGGGTGCTTTGCAGCATCAGCGGCGCCGGTTGTCCGGCGGTGTCGTAGGGCAGCTGGATCAGGTAGGGGTTCTCGCGCCACTGGGTGTAAACGTGTTGGCCGTGATCTCGCGCCAGCGCCAGCATTTTGTCCAGGCGGGGGGTGTCGGCTTCAGGAAAAATGCTCGTCAGCGGCTGTTGCCGGGCTTGCTGCAGAGCCTTGCCGCTACACTGGCTGATGAAGGTGTTCCAATACTGAATGCGCAGCTCGGTATCGAGGATGATGATGCCGATCTCAATGTGTTCGACAAGAGCACTGCCCAAGTAGCTTTGGCTGCCGTCCATTGCGAGCTCCCGAGTGATAGCAAATAGCTAGAGGTTGCTTGAGTTGTGTGACTAAAGTCTTGGCATGCGCCGTGGTTCATTGACAAGAACGTAGCGCTTAAATTAAGCCGATAGCGAATTACTGCCGGCCTATTTATTTCCATTTCTCCCTGAGATCAGGTTAGACCATGGTATTAGAGACTGCGGATGACTCGAATATTCTCTACCGATTTCGCTTTTCGGACGGTCGCAGTTGGCTGCAGAGCGTCGAGCTAGAAGCCGATGCAGCCAGGCTCGCCGACCCGCAACTGCCGGCCTGGACCAGGTTGGAGTTTCATCAGTGTGAGCATTGCCCCTTACGACCCGAAAGCACGCCGCATTGCCCTTTGGCGGCCGCGCTGGTGGCGCCGGTCGAGCTGCTGGCGCAGTCGCCGTCCTATGAGCGGGTCGAGGTCGAGGTGCACTGGCGCGGGCGCGAGATTCGCCAGCGCACCACATTGCAGCGCGCCTTGGGGTCACTGCTCGGCGCGTTGAGCGCCACCTCGGGTTGCCCGCAGACTCGGCTGTTGAAGGCCATGGCCTGGTTTCATTTGCCGTTCAGCGGCACGGATGAAACCCTCTACCGGGTGTTTGGCACCTATTTGCTCGGCCAGTACCTGCGCCAGCAGCGCGGGTTGAATGCGGACTGGTCGATGACTGAGTTGCGTGAGGTCTACCGCAACTTGCGCCTGGTCAACCTTGGCATGACCAAGCGCTTGCGCACTGTTACCGTCGAGGATTCAGGGCCGAACGGGATGATCCTGCTCGACTTACTGGCCGCCGACACCCTGTATTCGCTGGATCAATACGAGGGCGAGCTGGATCGTTTCTTTGCGGCGTTCTTCGAGTAGGCGCAGCAGCAGTCGGCTGGGGTCAAGCCGCAGGTGAGCCTCGGCAATCGACCTGCAAGGCCGGCCTTCCCCGCGTGACACCGAGCATTGGGAGTCGCTGGGCGACTCCTTGTTGGCCAGCGCTGTGCTCAGAACCAGCCGGCGAGCCGGTCGTTTAACCTGTCAGTTGCTAAAACCAAGGCGTTGGCGCCAGCGTTTCTCCAGGACCTTGGTGTCGTGGTCGAAGGGGTGGAAGCCTGGCCGGTAGTAATCCAGATAAGTGGGGATCAGCTTGGTGAGGAAGCCATCGCGCGGGCTGAACAGGGCGCGCAGGCCATTTTTCCAGCTGGCCCAGTTGAACAGTTGGCGATCTTTGCGCAACAGGTGCAGCTGGAACCAGCCGATCACGCCGAAGAAAATCACGGTAGCGATGGCCATCATTGAGACGCGGGTGAAATAGCCGCCGCCAATAGCCTGGTAGGCGTCATAGCACACCGCTTTATGCTCGTTTTCCTCGATGGCATGCCACATCCACAGCTGGTACATCCTTGGATCGTCGATCTGGGTGGTCAGATCTTCACGCAGCAGCAGCTGCTGGGCCATGGTCGCGGTGAAATGCTCCAGCGCGCAGGTAGCGGCCAGACGCTGCTTCTTGGTGGTGATCTTGGTCACCCAATCCAGCAACACCTTGATGCGCAGTTCCAGACGCTCCAGGTCGATATCGTGTTTGGCCGCGTACTCGTTGTAGGTCGCGTGCTCCTTGGAGTGCATGGCTTCCTGGCCGATGAACGCGCTGATGTCTTTCTTCAATTGCGGCTCGGTAATCTGCTCGCGCACCGCACGCACGCTGTTGACGAAGAACATTTCGCCATAGGGGAACAGTGACGACAGGTTGTTCATGAAGTGGCTCATGAACGGGTCGCCACTCCACCAGTATTTCTCGGTCTGGGCGAAGCTGAAATCCATCCGGCGCACGGGAAAACTGGCGCTGGGCAATTGGGTACTGGCAGTCATGGGCGGGCTCCTCGGCTCTCGGGTCTGCGCGCTGGCGACCCTTGTTGTTGTACGGCACGCGATAACACTGATGATTGTGTCATTGGACACTGTCAATGATTAGGCGAAGCCGTGAGCGAGGGCACCCATCCAAAGTGCAGCGGCCTGGCGGGATTGCCCCGGCCAGGCCGCTGAAAGGTAACAACTGTAGGGATGCGGATCAGCGATCGCTGAGCTCAAAGGCGGTCAGGCAGAAAGTTGGGATGCCGATGTCTTGCAATCTTTGCGAACCACCGAGCTCCGGCAGGTCGATGATCGCGGCCGCCTCGAAGAGGCTCGCGCCCATGCGGCGAACCAGCTTGGCCGCGGCCAGCAAGGTGCCGCCGGTGGCAATCAGGTCATCGAACAGCAAGACCGAGTCGCCTTCGCAAAGGCTGTCGGCATGCACTTCGAGGAAGGCTTCGCCGTACTCGGTCTGGTAGCCCTCGGACAGTACCTCGGCCGGCAGCTTGCCTTGCTTGCGAAACAGAATCAGCGGCTTGTTGAGCGAGTAGGCGATGATCGAGCCGATCAGGAAGCCCCGTGCGTCTATGGCGCCGACATGGGTGAATTCGGCCTCGACGTAACGCTGGATAAAACTGTCGGCGACCATGCGAAGAGCCCGAGGGGACTGGAACAGCGGGGTGATATCACGAAAGATCACCCCAGGCTTTGGAAAGTCAGGCACGGGGCGGATCAGGGATTTGATACTGAATTCGTCGAAGATCATCGGCGCAGAGTCCTACGGCTAGCGGGCGAACACAAAGTCTAGCAAGCCTGCAGTGATCGGGCTTGCCGGTTCGAAGGCAGGAGCGGCTTCGACAGCAAGGCCGTACTCAGCTGTCGAGGGTGCCGCCGGCCAGGGTGCACAGTTCGATAGGGGCGAGGATTTGGATTTCCTTGCCCTCGGCTGCGATCAGGCCGTTCTGCTGGAAGCGGGTGAATACCCGTGACACGGTTTCTACCGCCAGGCCCAGGTAGTTACCGATTTCGTTACGCGACATGCTCAAACGAAACTGATTGGCCGAGAAGCCTCGGGCGCGGAAACGCGCGGAGAGGTTGAGCAGAAAAGTAGCGATGCGTTCGTCGGCGGTCTTTTTCGAGAGCAGCAGCATCATCTGCTGATCGTCGCGGATTTCTCGACTCATGATCCGCATCAACTGGCGACGTAGCTGGGGCAGTTGTACGGACAGTTCGTCGAGCTTCTCGAAAGGGATTTCACAGACCGACGTGGTTTCCAACGCTTGAGCCGACACTGGGTAAGTCTCGTCGTCCATGCCGGACATGCCGACCAGTTCGCTGGGTAGGTGGAAACCGGTGATCTGTTCATCGCCCGCATCCGAGACGCTGAAGGTGCGCAGGGCACCTGAGCGTAGGGCGAAGACTGCATCGAAGGTATCGCCCTGGCGGAACAAGTAGTCGCCTTTGTTCAGCGGGCGGCCGCGTTTAACGATGTCGTCCAACGCATCCAGATCTTCCAGGTCCATGGACAGCGGTAGGCACAGGCCGGCCAGGCTGCAATCCTTGCAATGCACTTGGGGGAGGCTGCGAGCCTCGAGGTTCTCGGCCATCGAGAAAAATCCTTACGCTAAAACACAGATGAATCGTAAGGGTAACAGCTAGAGCGGTCGGCGCCTGACCATTTGTTCAAGTCTCCCTGGAAATGATCGAAAAATTTGTATGGGTACCAATGCCGCATTAATCAAGGCAATGCGTGATGCACAGTTGAGTGCCGAGCAGATGCAAGAGGTGGCGCAGCTCTTGTCGGATTGAATCCAGGGCATCGAATCACCCGTGAAAAACGCTGGCTGTTCTGCTCGGCCAGATAGCGGTCGAACAGCATGCACACCGAGCGTACCAGCAGGCGACCTGAGGGGCGGATGTGAATAGCCTGGTCGCTCAGATCGAGCAACCCCTCTGCAGCCATCTCCTGAAGTTGCGGCCAGATGATGCTGAAGTAGGCGCGAAAGTCGAGGTTGAACTGGCTTTCAACTAGCTCTAACTCCAGTTCGAATTGACAGATCAGGTGCTGTATCACGGCTCGTCTAATCCGATCATCGCTGTTGCAATGCAGGCCGCGCTGGGTGGCCAACTGGCCAGTTTTCAGGTCGTTCTGGTACTGCGCCAAGTCACTGCTGTTCTGGCTGTACAACTCGCCAATCTGGCTGATTGCGGAAACTCCAAGGCCCAGTAAGTCGCAATGCCAGTGCGTGCTATAGCCCTGGAAGTTGCGGTGCAGGCGGCCCTCTTGACTCGTATCAAGTGGCTCAGTGCTTGTGCTGTTCGGCTTGCGCGCTGCCATGGCCGTGACTGGAGCCATGCCCCATCAACCAGGCCTGATGTGGGCCAGGCAGTGTCCATAGCCCAAAGAGCATTACCAGCAGACCGCCGGCCATGCGCACCTTGCGCTTGCGCAGCACAGAGGTCAGGCGTTCGGCGGCCATGCCGGTGGCTAGCAGAACCGGCCAGGTGCCAAGACCGAACGCGAGCATCAGTAGCGCACTGTCGAGGGCATCGCCTTGGCTGGCGGCCCACAGCAGGGTGCTGTAGACCAAGCCGCAGGGCAGCCAGCCCCAGAGTGCGCCGAGCAGCAGTGCGCGGGGCAGGCTGGACACCGGCATCAAGCGGCTGGCGAACGGCTGGATATAGCGCCAAAGTCCGCGGCCAAGGGTTTCGATGCGGGTCAGGCCGCTCCACCAGCCGGCTAGATAGAGGCCCATGGCGATCAGCAGCAAGGCCGCCACCACGCGCAGTCCGAGCGCCGCCGGGCTGCTGGCGACGGCCCAGCCGGCCAAGCCGATCAGCAGGCCCGCGCTGGCATAGCTGAGAATCCGGCCAAGATTGTAGGCGAGTAACAGGTGCAAGCGCCGGCTCCGCTGCTCGGGTGGGATGGCGAAGGTCAGTGCGCCCATCAAGCCGCCACACATCCCCAGGCAGTGGCCGCCACCGAGCAGGCCGAGAATCAGTGCGGAAACCAGCAGTGGAGCGAGTTCAGGCACGCGGGGGCTCCTGGTCCGTGGGCTTGTTGATTGGAGTTGTGTCGACTGGGGGCGTGTTGCCTGAGGCTTCGTCTATGCCGGCCTGATGCTGCGGGTCCTGGTCGTCGAACAGTATGCTGTGGGCCGGGCCATCCAGGTCGTCGTACTGACCACTGTCGACCGCCCAGAAGAAGATATAGATGGCGATGGCGACGATCAGCAGGGCTACTGGAATCATCACGTAAAGTGCGGGCATATAGACTCCAGGTGAGCGGGAAGCCCCCTGCCTATCTCAGGCGGGGGCGTGGCGGGCGAGGGTTGCGTGGTCACTGTCGGTCGTAGCTTTTACGCCTGGCAGACGCGTCAGGCGCAAGGCATTGAGTACCACGGTCAAGGAACTGAACGACATACCGATCGCAGCCCAGGCGGGGGTGATCCAGCCGAGGGCCGCGAACGGCAACATCAGACCATTGTACAGCCCCGCCCAGAGCAGATTCTCGATGATTACGTGGCGGGTGCGACGGGCCAGACCGAAGGCTCGTACCAGTGCCTCGAGGCGATTGGACAGTAGCACCGCGTCGGCACTGGTTTTCGCCAGGTCGGTGGCGGAGCCCATGGCCACGCTGATATCCGCTGCGGCCAGCACCGGCACATCGTTGACCCCGTCACCGAGCATCAGCACCTTGCGTCCTTGCTGGTGCAACTGCCGGAGCAGTGCCAGCTTGTCATCGGGACGCAAGCCGCCGCGGGCTTGGTCGATACCCAACTCTGCGGCGACGCTGGCGACCATCGGTGAGCTGTCACCGGATAACAGCAATGTTCGCCAGCCGCGAGCCTTGCAGGCAGCGAGCAGGGCAGGAGCGTCGGCGCGTAGGCGATCATCCAGAACGAACCAGGCCAGTGGCCCATGGTTGTCGCCAAGCAGCAGCCATTGACCGGGCTCATCGGGCATTTCCGGCACCGTGCAGCCACTCGGCGTGCAGACGAAGAGTGGCTGACCGATGCGCAGCTGGCGCCCCGCAACCAGGCCTTCGAGGCCAAGACCTGGGGTGCTGGTGACGGCTTCTGCGGCTAAAGGTGCTTGACCGAAAGCCCGGGCGATGGGGTGTTCGGAGCGATTTTCCAGGGCCGCAGCCAAGGCCAGGCAGCTCTCGGCGTTGTCGCCGGCCAGTGGGTGGATATCCCGCAGTGTCAGGCGACCTTCGGTCAGGGTGCCGGTTTTGTCGAAAATGACCGTATCGATCTGGTTCAGTCCTTCCAGCACATGCCCACGGGTCAGCAGCAACCCAAGCTTGTGCAAGGTGCCGGTGGCTGCTGTGAGGGCCGTGGGTGTCGCGAGAGACAGCGCGCACGGGCACGTAGCGACCAGCATCGCCAGCACGATCCAGAATGCGCGGGACGGGTCTAGCTGCCACCAGATCAGGCCGATCACCGCTGACAGCAACAGGGTGGCGAGCAAGAACCATTGCGCAGCACGGTCGGCCAGTTCGGCCAGACGCGGCTTGTCGGCTTGCGCGCGTTCGAGCAGGCGGACAATGGCTGAGAGGCGGGTGTCGTGCCCCAGCGCCTGGACTTCAACGCACAATGGGCCTTCGACGTTGAGCGTACCGGCAGTGACCCGATCGCCTTCAATGCGCGCTTGCGGCAGGTATTCACCGGTCAGCAGCGATTCATCGACGCTCGATTGACCTTGCAGGATGCGGCCGTCGGCCGGTACCACCGAGCCAGGCTGCACTAACACGCGATCACCGAGCTGCAACTCGCTGAGCAGGATGCGCTCACTCTGGCCTTGGGCATCCAGGCGTAAACACGAGGCAGGCAGTAGGTTGACCAACTGTGCGGTCGCCGCGGCGGTACGCTCGCGGGCGCGGCGCTCCAGGTAACGACCGCTGAGGAGGAACAAGGCAAACATGCCGACTGCATCGAAATACAGT
>JBOICE010000422.1:0-7900 GCA_050739815.1 Pseudomonas sp.
ATGCGCCGGGCCAGCCTAGATGATTCGCTTAGCCCTGCCGCACGGGGATTATTGAGGAGCTCGCATGTCCAAACAAAACGCTTTTACTCGGGAAGATCTGCTGCGCTGCAGTCGCGGCGAGCTATTCGGCCCAGGTAATGCGCAATTGCCCGCCCCCAACATGCTGATGGTCGATCGCATCACTCACATCAGTGAGACCGGCGGCAAATATGGCAAGGGTGAACTGGTTGCCGAGCTCGATATCAACCCGGACCTGTGGTTTTTTGCCTGCCACTTCGAAGGCGACCCGGTGATGCCAGGCTGCTTGGGCCTCGACGCCATGTGGCAACTGGTGGGTTTCTACCTGGGTTGGCAAGGTAACCCGGGGCGCGGTCGCGCATTGGGGTCGGGCGAAGTGAAATTCTTCGGTCAGGTACTTCCGACTGCAAAGAAAATCACTTACAACATTCAAATCAAACGCACCATCAACCGCTCGCTGGTCCTGGCTATCGCCGATGGCACCGTTAGCGTCGATGGCCGCGAGATCTACAGTGCCGAAGGTTTGCGCGTCGGCCTGTTCACTTCCACTGACAATTTCTAAGGGTTATCCGCATGCGTCGCGTCGTGATCACCGGTCTGGGCATCGTTTCCTGCTTGGGCAATGATAAAGACACCGTCTCCGCCAACCTGCGCGCCAGCCGTGCCGGCATCCGCAAAAACCCGTCCTATGCCGAAATGGGCCTGCGCAGCCAGGTTTCCGGCTCTGTCGACCTGAACCTCGAAGAGCTGATCGACCGCAAGGTGTTCCGCTTCATGGGCGACGCCGCGGCATACGCCTATCTGTCGATGGAGCAGGCGATCAAGGATTCCGGCCTGACCCCGGAGCAGATCTCCAACCCGCGTACCGGCCTGATCGCCGGTTCCGGTGGCGCTTCGACCGTCAACCAGATGGAAGCCATCGACACCCTGCGCGAGAAAGGCGTCAAGCGCATCGGCCCATACCGAGTGACCCGGACCATGGGCAGCACGGTATCCGCCTGCCTGGCCACGCCGTTCCAGATCAAGGGCGTGAACTTCTCCATCTCTTCCGCCTGTGCCACCAGTGCCCACTGCATTGGCCAAGCCATGGAGCAGATCCAGCTAGGCAAGCAAGACGTAGTCTTTGCCGGCGGCGGTGAAGAGGAACATTGGAGCCAGAGCTGCCTGTTCGACGCCATGGGTGCCCTGTCCACCCAGTACAACGACACTCCGGAAAAAGCCTCGCGCGCTTACGATGCCAAGCGTGACGGCTTCGTCATCGCCGGCGGCGGTGGCATGGTGGTTGTCGAAGAGCTGGAGCATGCACTCAAGCGCGGCGCCAAGATCTACGCTGAAATCGTCGGCTACGGCGCCACTTCAGACGGCTATGACATGGTCGCCCCGAGCGGCGAAGGCGCCATCCGCTGCATGCAGCAGGCGCTCGCCACCGTTGAGGGCCCGATCGACTACCTGAATACCCACGGCACCTCCACCCCGGTCGGCGACGTCGCCGAGATCAAGGGTGTACGCGCAGTGTTCGGTGACAAGGCACCGCCGATCAGCTCGACCAAGAGTCTGTCTGGCCACTCTCTGGGCGCCGCAGGCGTGCAGGAGGCGATCTACTGCATGCTGATGATGGAAGGTAACTTCATCGCCGGTTCGGCCAACATCGAAGAACTGGATCCAGAAGTGGCCGATCTACCGATCGTCCGCAAGACCCAGGAAAATGTCACGCTGAACCACGTCATGAGCAACAGCTTCGGCTTCGGCGGCACCAACGCCACCCTGGTACTGAAACGCTGGACCGGGAAATAAGTTAAGCCTTCCCGCATACGACAAGGGCGCCTATTCGGCGCCCTTGTCGTTTCTGGCTTTTGCATTCAGGCCATTTCACTGGCTTTATCAGCCGGCTTTGGCTCGCGAGCAAAGCGTGGCAGCAGTTTCGGCACCTGCTGACGATAACGGCGATACTCGGGATGAGCCGCCAACAGGTCACGTTCCTCCAGCCGGATAACCAGCAAGACGTAAAGCGTGGTCAGAACCGCGAACAACAGGTGCGCTGCGCTCATGCTTGGGGTCGCCCAGAAGCACAGCAGCCAGCCGGCATAGAGCGGATGACGCACCACTGCATAAGCGCCAGATTCCTGAAGCGGCAGCCGTTCATAGGGTTTGCCCAGCAGTTGCAAGCTGACCTGACGCAGGCCTAACAACTCGAAGTGATTCAGCAGGACGGTGCTGTAGATCAACAGCGCCCAGCCGAAACCAAAGGCCGCACCCAGCACCAGGCGCCCGGAGTGGTTGTCCACCTGCCAGATCAGCCCGCCTAACGGCTGCCAAAAGCTAAACAGCAAGATCAACGCCAGGCTGGAGAACAGCACATAGGTGCTGCGCTCGGCGGCCTGCGGAACGATCCGAGTCAACCAACGTTTGAAAGCCGGCCGTGCCATGCCACTGTGCTGCACGACAAAAATTCCCAGCAGCAGCACGTCCACACCCAGAGCACTCCAGAACTCCATCCCAGGCGTACCATCGATGGTGTTTGGCACCTGCGGCAGATTGCCGACAAAGCCGATGGCATACAGGAACGTAATGAAGAGGATTGCGTAAGTGACAACGCCATACAGGAAGATCGTTAAGCGTTTCATGATGGTAGTCCTGCCTCGGTGATGAAGGTCTGCAAGGCTTTCTGCAGTTGAGGTCAGGTTGTGCTGCCCCTGTATCAGCACGATGGCCGGCAAGGCACAGTTTGTATCGGCTTTGTTGCGGTGGGTTTCCGTCGGCTCAGGCGTGCGGCAGATGAAGGCGTAACAGAGCGTGCAAACGCACCTGATCCAGCGGCTTATGCAACAAGGCCTTGAGCCCTTGGGTGATTACCTCGGCCTCGGTGAGCTCGTCGCTGAAACCGCTGTAGAGTGCAATCGGCATATCCGCACGCGCCGCCAACAGGCGCCGTGCCAGTTGCAGACCGGTGAGGCGCGGCATGCTCTGGTCGAGGATGACGAAATCCCAGGCGTAGGGGTCAGCCAGCAACAGCGCCGACGCCTCTTGCGGATCGGAAAATACCCGCACCTCGACGCCCCATTGCATCAGTCGCTCAGCCATGAACTCAGCCACCAGCGGCTCATCGTCGACCACCACTACACGTCCACTCAGCGGCGACAACACCGCATCAGGGTTCGGCAATCTATGTGGCCCTGCACTGCAACTGCTGGTGCCAGCCATCGGTGGAATCAGCACCTCGAAACCCGTCCCCTGCCCTGGAGCGCTCCGCAACAGGATGTGCCCGCCATATTCATGGACGATGCCATGCACCATCGACAGGCCCATGCCACTGCCCTGCCCCAACGCCTTGGTGGTGAAGAACGGCTCGAACATGCGTGTCTGTACCGCCGGGTCTATGCCGGCCCCGCTGTCTCGCACAGAAAGCACCAGATAGTCACCGGCGAAGGCTTGCTGACAGGAGCTGCAGACGGCAGCCGGAAAAGTACGGCGGTGCAAGCCGATATGCAGTTGGCCGACGCTGCCCATGGCGTCCCGGGCATTGATGCACAGGTTCATCAGCACCTGCTCCAGCTGGACCGGATCGACCAGCACCAACGGCAAGCCCTTGCTCAATTGGGTATCGATCTCCACTGTGGCTGGCAGGGTCGATTCAAGCAGGCGAATGAAGTCGCCGATCAGGCTATCCAGGCCCACCGGTTGTGGCAGGCCACGGCTGCCGCGGCTGAAGGTGAGCATCTGCTGGATCAGGTCACGGGCTTTTTCCGCCGAACGCTGCACCTTGCCCAGGTATTGCCCCAGGCGTTCGTCACCCAGGCGCTCGGCATGCTCCTCGGCCATTACCGTGTAGCCAAGCATGCTGGTCAGCAGATTATTGAAGTCATGGGCGATGCCGCCAGTCAGGTGGCCGATGGCCTCCATCCGTTGCGCCTGCCTGAGTTGCCGTTCCAGGCACTCGCGCTGCTCCTCGGCCTGCTTGCGCTCGGTGATATCGCGCAGGTAACAGATAAAACACGCCCCCTCTGGCCCCTGAACCACGGAAATCGCCAGCTCCGCGGGAAACTCCTCACCGTTGGCGCGCTGCGCACTGAGTTCGACCCGACGACCGAATAACGGCCCGTCACCACCGGCCAAATAACCGTTCAAGCCCTTTTGATAGCTCTCGCGCAACCGCGCCGGGATCATCAATTCGGCCCAGGGCTGGCCGAGCGCCTGCTCCCTTGTATAGCCGAAGCACTGCTCGGCCGCAGGATTGAAGGTCGTGATCAGCCCACGGCTGTCCATGCCGATGATGCAGTCCAGCGCCGTACTGACAATCGTGCGGTACTGCTGCTCGCTGGCGCGCAGGGCTTGTTCGGCTTCCTTGCTCTGGGTGATCTCACGGGTAAACGCGAGAATCCGGTCGATCCCACCGATAGTCGCCCGTTTGAGGAACACCTCGTCCCAATGCAGACCACCATCGCGGTTACGCCGGTGCCACTCGAAGCGTTGCGGCTCGCCCGCCCGGGCCCGCTCCAGCCAGCCGGCCGCATCGACCTCGGTGTACGGTGGGTAGCCGGCGCTGAAGGTATCCACACCTAGACTGAGCATTTCCTCATAGCTGTAACCATAGGCCTGGCAAGCCCGCGGATTGACGTCGACCAACGCGCCGCTGTGCAAATCGAGGACGAAGATGGCGTCTTCCGAAGCCTCGAAGATCGCCCGATAGCTGGCCTCGGCATCCAGCCGCTGTAATTCGGCGGCGGCGCGTACCGAGAAGACCCGCAGCACCGACTCGACCCGATTGCGGTCTTCTAGCATGGGACTGCAACGTCCAGCGGCGATCAGCCCCAAGGGCCGCCCATCACTGGCGAATAGTGGATAACCGGCATAGCTCTGCACCCCGAATGACTTCAAGACCATGTCATCCGGGTAAAGCTCAGGCAGGTCGCTGCCGACGAAGTGGAAGGCCCGGTTGAACACCTGCTGGCAGGGCGTGCTCGCCAGCTCATAGGTAGCGTTGGTGTGGAACTTGCCGTTGTAATACAGGGCCAGCGTGGTCAAGCACTGCGGCCCCGCATCGCTGACCCGGCTGACAAAGGCAAAATCGGCTTGCAGCGAACGCACCAGATAGCGGGCAATGGCCTCGAACACTTCAGTCCCGGTGGCCGCCGACACCCCCAACGCGACATAACGCAGGGCATCCTCGACTTTTTTCCGATCACTGATATCGGTCGAGATGCCACACACCGCAGTCACCCGACCCTCGGCGTCGAACAGCGGGAACTTACTCGACAGGTAGGTCGAGGCCTGGCCTTCGACCTGCAGCTGCTCCTCGAATTCGCGCGACTGGCCGAGGCTCGCCACACTCAAGTCATTGGCGCGCAGGCTGGCGGCGATGCTTTCCGGGAACAACTGGTGGTCCGTCTGCCCCAGCACGTGCTTGGCAGGCAGTTGGAAGAAGGTTTCGAAGGCGCGGTTGACCAGACAATAGCGTCCCTGCAGATCCTTCACGTAGATCACTGCATTGCTGTTATCGATAATCTGCCGTAACTGGTGCTCCGTTGCGATAGAACCGGCGCCAGGGAGGGCGAAAATCGGGCTAGGCAGTGGTTGGCTCATGCCGTGGGCTCCGCTTCTGGGGCTTACCTAACGAGTATAGAGTTAGCCGGTGGCGCTCAAGCAACCGAACAACCAGGTTGAAACAATTGAAACACTGGGCCGATCCACCCTTCGAACCCGACACTGAGTCAGAGCCTGCTCAAGATTGTCGCGAGTGCAGATCAGGCGAGTCTGCTTTCAACACCGCTGGAGCAGCGCAGCAGATATTTAACCGGCTTTCAGGTGCGCGGCCCTGGCACACACATATAGCCAACCCCGCGCACGGTGCGGATGATCTGCGGTTTGTCTGGGTCGGCTTCCAGCTTGCGCCGCAGACGCGCGATGCGGATGTCGATGGAGCGGTCGAACGGGTTCCAGTCGCGATTCTGGGTCAGGTTGAGCAATTGATCGCGGGACAGCGGCCGGTTCGGCCGCTGGGCGAACGCCTGCAGCAAATCGAACTCCATGGCGGTCAAGGCAATCTCGGTACCGTTCTCATCGAGTAGCTGATGGCTGTCCAGATCCAGTTGATAACGCCCCAGTTGCACACAACTGGCTGCCTTGCCAGCCTCCTGCGACGCAGGCGAAATACGCTGATAGCGACGCAGCACGGTCTTCAGCCGAGCCAGCAGCTCGCGCGGATCGAAGGGCTTGGCCAGGTAGTCGTCGGCCCCGACCTCCAGGCCAATGATGCGATCCAACGGGCTGCCCGCCCCCGAAATCATGATCACTGGCAAGTCATGCCGTTCACGCAGAAAACGCGCCAGGCTGAGACCATCCTCGCCCGGCAAGCCGACATCCAGCAGCACCACATCTGGCAATTGGCTAACCAGCTTTTCCCGCAGCTCCAGGCTGCTGCCCACGCTCTGCACCGCATAGCCCTGGGCGCCGAGATAGTCTTCCAGCAATTGGCGCACCTCGGGCTCGTCATCCACCACCAGCACCTGAATGCTCTCGCTCATCCGCAAACCTCAAGCTGTCATCGGCCACGTCAACGTCAGAAGCATAGCCGGCCGACCATCATGCGCCGTGCTGTTGGTCGTATCCAGCAGTCAGCCCAAACACCAACTAGAACGGCGCCCATGGGCGCCGTTTGTTACCAGCCACTGAATTATCGCGAGGCTTTGCGCCGCAGAGCCGAAGGGCTGAAGTTGGCCTCATCCGGCAATGGCTTGCTGAAGTCGGCGGTGCCCGGCTCTTCGTTATCCAGCCATTGCACACTGTAACGGCGTGCCTGCAAATCGTGGAAGGTATCCAGCGCCGTCCACACCGTTGGCAGCTCGTAGAAGCTCTTCAGGTAGGCCATCGACACCCGCCACAACTCACCACGGCCGTCATACTGATCGACCACCGCAGCCCCCCAACTGTCCTCATCGAGGAACAACGTGCGCTTGGAGTAGATGTGCCGAGCACCGTCCTTCAACTTGCCCTCAACCACCCACGCCCTATGCAGCTCATAGCGGGTGTATTTGGGGTTCACATGCCCCGGCGTGAGCAAGTCCTCGTACTTCACTTCAGGGCTGGTGATCTTGTAGTTGTTGTAGGGGATGTAGATCTCTTTCTTGCCGAGCAAGGTCCAGTCGTAGCGATCCGGCGCACCGTTGTACATGTCGGTATCGTCTGCGGTGCGCAGCCCATCCGAGGACTCGATTGGCGTGTCATACGCCAAGGTCGGCGCACGCCGTACCCGCCGCTGCCCAGGGTTGTAACCCCAGGCCTGGCGCGGTTCCTTGACCTGATCGAGCATCTCCTGAACCAGCGCCCCATTACCTGCCAGGCGTGCCGGCGCTGTGGTGAAGGTCATGTAGTAGAACAAGGTATTGTTCAGCTCGGCATAGCTGCTCTTGGGGTTGTAGAAGCGGAATAACGCTTCGTCCTGCGAGGTCACCAGCGAGTAAGCGCCGTTGCGCTGCACTCCGGCTTCCGCCGAGCGCCGCATCACATAAGTGCCTCGATAACGCACGATATGGTTCCACACCGCCTCGACACCGCTCTGCGGAATCGGGAACGGAATACCGCCATAGGCATCGGCAAAACCATTACCTCCGTCCAGCAGCTTGGCGCTGGTGGCGTTGTTGAAGGTGTTGTCGTAGATCCACTGCGGCGCCGAGCCTGTGCGGTGGGTCGGGTAGATCGGCATCTGAAAGCTTTCAGGGTAAGAGTTGAACAGCGCAATCTGCCCCGCCGTCAGATTGTCCTTGTACTGCTCAAGATTGGCCTTGTTGATGGTGAACAGCGGCTGATCTGCAGCGAACGGGTCGGGATGATGCTGCCCTGCCCCCTTGTAGCCAGCCGGCGCCTGGGTCATACCTCCGGTCCACGC
>JBOICE010000423.1:0-6456 GCA_050739815.1 Pseudomonas sp.
CTCAAGCATCACCTCCTGATTGCCATGCCGCACATGGCCGATCCGCATTTCGTGCAGACTGTCAGCTACATCATCGAGCACAATGCTCAGGGCGCCATGGGACTGGTCATCAACCGGCCCAGCGGGCTCAGCCTCGCCGATGTGCTCGAACAACTGCGCCCGGATACACCGCCAGCGCGCCCCTGTCACAGCCTGCCGATATTTTCTGGCGGCCCGGTGCAGACCGACCGCGGCTTTGTCCTGCATCCCTCCGGACAACAATTCCAGGCCACCCTGGAGCTGGGCGAACTCGCGCTATCGACCTCGCAGGATGCACTGTTCGCCATTGCCGACGGCACGGGCCCCGAGAAATACCTGATCACCTTGGGCTACGCGGGTTGGGAAGCCGGACAACTGGAGAGCGAGCTGGTCAATAACGTCTGGCTGACCTGCCCTGCCGACCCGCGCATTCTTTTCGACCTGCCCTATGAACAACGCCTGAAGGCCGCGGCCGAACGCCTGGGCATCAACCTCAGCTTGCTGACGTCCCAGGCCGGGCACGCTTGATGGCCGCGACGCCCGCCGACAAGCCGCTGCGCCTGCTGCTCGGCTTCGATTACGGCACCAAACAGATTGGCGTCGCCGTCGGCCAGGCCATTACCGGCCAGGCGCGCGAGCTGTGCGTATTGAAAGCGCAGAACGGTGTACCCGACTGGCAAAAAGTCGAGGCGCTAATCCGTGAATGGCAGCCCGATGCCATAGTCGTCGGCCTGCCGCTGAACATGGACGGCACACCCAGCGACATGAGCGAGCGTGCGGAAAAATTCGCTCGGCGCCTTAACGGGCGCTTCAACCTGCCGGTGCATACCCACGACGAACGCCTGACCACCTATGCCGCCAAAGGCGAGCGGCTGAGCCAAGGCCAGCGCGGCGGCTATCGGGAGAACCCGGTCGACGCCCTGGCTGCCGCCCTGCTGCTGGAAGGCTGGCTAGCCGAGCACGCCACCTGAGCCCACGGCACACCATTGCGGCCCACAAGGAGACACCATGAGCCTGCCCAACCCTGCCGAGCTGCTGCCAAAGATGGCCGCCGAGCTGAGCACCCACCTGGCCAACCGCACGATTACCGAACCACGCTTTATCGGCATTCACACCGGCGGTGTCTGGGTGGCTCAGGCGTTGTTGCACGCCCTCGGCCGCAGCGATGAGCTGGGGATTCTCGACGTATCCTTCTATCGCGATGACTTCACCCGGAACGGCCTGCACCCGCAAGTGCGCCCCTCGGTACTGCCGTTCGAGATCGAAGGCCAGCACCTGGTCCTGGTCGACGACGTGCTGATGAGCGGCCGGACCATCCGCGCGGCCCTCAATGAACTGTTCGACTATGGTCGCCCCGCCAGCGTGACACTGGTCTGCCTGCTTGACCTCAGTGCGCGCGAGTTGCCGATTCGCCCGGATGTGGTCGGCGCCATACTGTCGCTCGCCCCCACCGAGCGGGTAAAATTACTCGGCCCCGCGCCGCTCACCCTCGAGCACCAGCCCCTCGCCTCCGCCGCCAACTGAGAACTTCGCTATGACGCCGACCGACGCCAAGCGCCCGCTACAGCTCAACGATCAGGGCCAGCTACGCCACTTCCTCACGCTCGACGGCCTGCCTCGCGAGCTGTTGACCGAGATCCTCGACACCGCCGACTCATTCCTCGAGGTCGGCGCCCGCGCGGTGAAGAAAGTCCCTCTGCTGCGCGGCAAGACCGTGTGCAATGTGTTCTTCGAGAATTCCACCCGCACCCGCACCACCTTCGAATTGGCCGCGCAGCGACTGTCCGCGGACGTCATCACGTTGAACGTCTCGACCTCATCGACCAGCAAGGGCGAGACGCTGCTCGACACCCTGCGCAATCTGGAAGCGATGGCCGCGGATATTTTCGTGGTGCGCCACGCGGACTCCGGCGCCGCCCACTTCATCGCCGAGCATGTCTGCCCGGACATGGCGATCATCAACGGCGGAGACGGTCGCCATGCGCATCCGACCCAGGGCATGCTCGACATGCTGACCATCCGCCGGCACAAGGGCGGCTTTGAAAACCTCTCGGTGGCTATCGTTGGCGACATCCTGCATTCGCGGGTGGCGCGCTCGAACATGCTGGCGCTGAAAACCCTCGGCTGCCCGGACATTCGCGTAATTGCACCGAAAACCCTGCTACCGGTCGGCATAGAGCAATACGGCGTGCGTGTGTTCACCGACCTCGCCGAAGGCCTGAAGGACGTCGACGTGATCATCATGCTGCGCCTGCAACGTGAACGCATGACCGGCGGCCTGCTGCCCAGCGAGGGCGAGTTCTACCGCCTGTACGGCCTGACCAGCGAGCGCTTGAAGCTGGCCAAACCGGATGCCCTGGTCATGCACCCCGGCCCCATCAACCGGGGCGTGGAGATCGAGTCGGCAGTGGCCGATGGCCCGCAATCGGTCATCCTCAATCAAGTCACCTACGGCATCGCTATCCGCATGGCGGTGCTGTCGATGACCATGAGCGGGCAGAACGCCCAACGCCAATTGAATCAAGACTCCGAGGAGCAGAACTGATGCGCATCGCTATCCTCGGTGCCCGCGTGATCGACCCGGCCAGCGGCCTGGATCAACCCGGCGACCTGTACCTGCAAGACGGCAAGATCGCCGCAATGGGTCAGGCACCTACCGGCTTCGTGGCCGACAAGAGTATCGATGCACAAGGCTTGGTCGCCGCACCTGGCCTGGTCGATCTCAGCGTCGCACTGCGCGAGCCAGGCTATAGCCGCAAAGGCAGCATCGCCAGCGAGACCCTCGCCGCAGCAGCCGGCGGCATCACCAGCCTGTGCTGCCCACCGTTCACCCGCCCGATTCTGGATACGCCAGCCGTCGCCGAACTGATCCTCGACCGCGCCCGCAACGCCGGCCACACCAAGGTGTTCCCGATCGGCGCGTTGAGTAAAGGCCTGGCCGGCGAGCAACTGGCCGAACTGGTTGCCCTGCGCGACGCCGGTTGCGTGGCGTTCGGCAATGGCCTGGACAGTTTCAACAATAACCGCACCCTGCGGCGCGCCCTGGAATACGCGGCGACCTTCGACCTGACCGTGGTGTTCCACTCGCAAGACCACGACCTGGCCGAAGGTGGTTTGGCCCACGAAGGCGCGACCGCCAGCTTTCTCGGTCTGCCGGGCATCCCGGAAAGCGCCGAGACCGTCGCCTTGGCCCGCGACCTGCTGCTGGTCGAGCAAACGGGCGTACGCGCGCACTTCAGCCAACTGACCAGCGCGCGTGGCGCCCAACTGATCGCCGAGGCGCAAGCTCGCGGCCTACCGGTTACCGCGGATGTCGCGCTGTACCAGCTTATTCTCACGGATGAGGCGCTGATCGATTTCTCCAGCCTCTACCATGTACAGCCGCCGCTGCGCACCGTCGCCGACCGCGACGGCCTGCGCGCCGCCGTCAAGTCTGGGGTGATCCAGGCCATCGCCAGCCATCACCAACCCCATGAAGCGGACGCAAAACTAGCGCCGTTCGGGGCCACTGAACCGGGCATCAGCAGCGTCGAGCTGTTACTGCCACTGGCACTGAGCCTGGTGCAAGACGGTCTGCTGGACCTGCCGACACTGCTGGCCCGCCTCAGCGCCGGCCCCGCACAGGCTCTACGCCTGCCTGCTGGCCGGCTGTCGGTAGGAGCACCTGCCGACGTGGTGCTATTCGACCCACAAGCCTCGACCCTGGCCGGGGAAACCTGGTACTCCAAGGGTGAGAACTGCCCATTCATCGGCCACTGCCTGCCAGGCGCCGTGCGCTACACCTTGGTGGATGGGCATATCAGCTACCAAGGTGCCTGACGCCTAAGCCTGATAGGCAGCAAGCTTGGTCCCAGCCATGAAAAAGGCTATGTCCCAAGACTGTGTTGTAAGGACTAAGCTTTATGGCAGGCATCCACTTGGGAGGTCTGCCCACCATGGATACTCAATCCTTTCAGCGCTGGCTGGCTCAGGTGAGCCAGCTCAGCAGCAAGCAGAAGTCCGCACTTAATCAGGCGTTGCAGGTGCCACCTGCAACAGAGGCTCTTGATAGCTTGCCCGCCCTGCAGAGCTGTCCGCATTGCCAAGTGAAGGCTGAGCGTCTTGCTCCTTGGGGCTGGTCGCGTGGCTTACGCCGTTATCGTTGCAGGGCTTGTCGGCGGACGTGCACCGCGGTGTCAAACAGTGGCCTTGCTCGCTTGCACTATCCCGAGCGCTGGAAAGACTACGCTCAAGCGCTGATTGATGGCCTGAGCGTGCGCAAGGCTGCCAAGCGATGTGGCATCAGCAAGAACACGGCCTTTCTCTGGCGGCATCGCTTTCTTGCCAGCGCAGCCCAGCACCATGCGTCACATGAGGCTGGGATCGTTGAAGTCGATGAGACCTTCTTTCTGGAATCCTTCAAAGGTCAGCGCCGGTTAGCGCGAGCACCACGCAAAAGGGGCGGGGTCAGCATGACCCGCGGCACGGGCAAGGACCAGATACCTGTGATGGTGGTGCGTGATCGTGAAGGACACACGGCGGACTTCCAGCTAGAGAAGCTGGATGCCAAGCATGTGCGAGCGGCCCTGCAGCCACTGATCGACCAGGAGGCCGTGCTTTGTAGTGATGGGGCTGCGGTCTATGCCAGTTTTGCCCGGACCCAGGGTATCACCCACCATGTTGTCCACTCTCGCCCCGGTCAACGGGTACGTCAGGGGGCCTTCCACATCCAGAACGTCAATGCATACCACAGTCGATTGAAGAGCTGGATGACTCGTTTTCATGGCGTCGCCACCCGTTACTTACCGAACTATCTGGGCTGGCGACGCATGCTGGAACGTTATCAACAGCGTATTCAACCGGATCACTGTATCCAAGAGGCAGTGGGGCGAACCATGCAACACATGATTGGGACATAGCCACACAGAACGCCTCCGCCATGTACAGACGATCCACCAGGGAGCGCCCTGCTACCTGGTCCTTTGTGAAGCGGTCGACCCCGAGGCCGACCCGCGCACGATCAAGCGCTTCACCCGTGACCCGCTTTACCGGGGCGGGACACTGCTCCAGCACGACCAAAACTGGTGGATTGAGGTCGGCGACGAAGTGAGGTTGGCCACCCTGCTGAAGGCGATCAAGCGTTAACACTGAGCCTGGCCGCCCCAGCAGTCGCGGAGCTTGCTGACACGAGTCCCGATTGCTGGGCGCTCGACCTTCAGAACTCTTGGAGGGCCGGAGTTTGGAGCCGCACGAGCCGATTGACCTGGCTGACGCCGATGCTGAACAGGTGGCCAGCGCAATCCGAAACGGTCCCGTATGGATCATCCGACTACCGTGCGCCGAGTAGCCCGACGCTCCTGGCATCGATGAGCAGGACGGTGGGTCCCTGCATGTCGTGCCGCCTCACACCTCCTAAGGGGAAGGCTGGTGGTTCGAGCCCACTCTGGGACGCCAATGAAATTAAGGGTTCTGGCCCTTTCGCGGTGACAGCGAGCAGCACCCGTGACAGCAGGGTGACAGCACGAAGCATTGGCACTCGTCACGCAATGGAGTCACGGATGCGCAGAACGGTGGTGGTGCTGCAAGCAGCGTGACGGGCCGTGGCCCGGATGCCCAGGCCAGCCTTCAGCAGTTCAGTGATGCGTTTGTGCAGATCGGCATCCACCGGGCGCCCCTTGTACTTCCCTTCAGCCTTCGCCTTATCGATGCCCTGGGCCTGGCGCTCGCGGCGCTGCTCGTAGTCCTTGCGGGCGATGGCGGCCATCATCTCCACCAGCATCGAATTGATGGCGCCGAGCATGCGCCTGGTGAACTCGTCGCCCCTGGTGTCGGCGATACCCTGGTGGCTGGTGGGCAGGTCAAGCGCAACGATGCGCAGACCCTTGGAGTCAATGGCAGCCTTCAGCCTCTGCCAATCCTCGGCAGGCAGACAGGAGAGGCGGTCGATGGATTCCACCAGCAACACGTCACCCTTGCGCGCGTCCTTCAGCAGGCGCAGCAGCTCGGGCCGGTCGGCCTTGGCGCCGCTGGCGTTTTCCATGTACTCGGCGGCGATCACTCGATCATGGCTGGCAGCGAACTGCTCCAGGGCCGCGCGGGCGCGACTGGCGTCTTGCTCGATAGTAGAGGCGCGGAGGTAGGCGCGAACGAACATGATTCCTGCTCATGTATCACTTTATGTGCTTTTTAAATACTGTTGCACTTTGGGTGTTACTTTACAAGGAGTCAGTGCGAAAAAATCTCTGCTGCTCTGTTTCTATTTAGGTACACCTTTTGGAACAGGCATGGTGACTAGAATTTTCGCGGTGCGCGCCAACGCCAGGGTGCCGGTCAGGCCACGCACCACCACCTTGCCGAAGTTGCCCAAGTGCTGGCTGCCGGTGCCCAGGTACAGCATCCGCTCGGGGAAGGCGTTGGTCAGTCCGCCCCAGCCGACGTAGCGGGCCAGCACGACCTGTT
>JBOICE010000424.1:0-5159 GCA_050739815.1 Pseudomonas sp.
CGTAAACGTGACCAAGCCATCGATCATTTCAAGATCTTCATGGACATTGTCGGTGAGGATTACTTCGACCTCGCCAAAGAACACACGGAAGCGGCGTATGAGCTGAAGAGGGCTCTGGCGCAGATACCGAAGCAGGACAAGATCAAGGCGGATTACCTTGCCGAGTTTGCGAGATACCTGGCGGAGTATGAAGCGCTGGCTGGCCTCAAATTGACAGAGCTCACACCAGAGGATATCTGGCAAAAGCCTAAGGCAGCGCTGACCCACCTCGCCGGTATTTCGGTCAGGGTGGATGGTCTTTCCAGTGCATTCGAAACCAAGCGGGCCGAGCTGCAAGAGCAAAAAGCAGCGCTTATGTCACGCATCCAGAAAGCGCTAAACACACGCTACCTGCTGAAAATTTCCGCTGAGCAGGCATCGGGTTTTGCTGAGTCTGTAACGTCATTGCCTATCCCTGCGACTACCAACCTGGAGGACGGAGTCTGCCCGGTTTGCGCTTCTCAATCGGACGTAGCCGAAGATGAAGCCAACAAACTTTCGGCAGCGATCCATTGGTTGAACGATGAGCTCAAGCTCTCCACCTACGCGAGAGAGGGCTTCGGTGAAGAGCGCAGGGAGGTCGAGGGCGAGCTCAAGACCTTGCGCAAAGAGCTGGAGATCGTACAGAAGGCGCTCAAGCCTCTCGAAGAGGAAGCAGATCGGCTGGACAAATCAAAGTCTGTCGATGCAGCGGCTCAAAAGGCCAAACTCAAGCTAGAGTTGTCCATCGAGAAATGCATAGAAAATCCTCCATCCGAAGTGGCAGGCATGGTCGAATTCTGGCAAAAGAAAGTGGATGAACTTGAGAGACTCATGTCCAAGTACGACGTCGAGTCGAAATTGTGGGCGTTGCAAAATAATATTAATAATAAGATGAAGGTAATCGGAAAGAATTTCGACTTTGAGGAGACCTATAAGAACGGGTCTTTGAAATTCGACGTAGAAACATTTGACCTCTGGCACGAGAAGCCAAGTGTTGGTGGTTTTGCTAAGAAGGTTTTCCTGCGTTCAATGGGCAGCGGTGCAAACTGGCTGTATTCACATTTAACCTTGTTCATGGCACTGCACTACCAGTTCGCGGCCCATGAGAAATGTAAGGTGCCTCCCATCCTTTTCCTTGATCAGCCTACACAGGTGTATTTCCCGTCGACGGATGACGCTGATGCGTTCAAGGCTGATGAGCTCCGTGGGGACACAAAAACAGAGAAGACGGTTGATGAGGATGTGGACGCTGTGTCGAAAATGTTCACCACGTTTGCTAAATTTTGTGATGAGACATTCGATAGCACAGGCGTGAAGCCCCAGATCATTGTATGCGACCACGCCGACAATTTATCTCTGCAAGAGGGGTACACCTTTGAGCCGTTTGTTCGCGCGCGCTGGAGAAAACGTGGGCTGATTGCCAATTAATGTGCCTAGGCAGGCAGGGGAGACTCTTTCCTAATCCTAGCGAAGGATGCATTCTCCCCACCCCATAGGCCCAGCCTAGGCCGTTATCTTCTTTGGAACTGGCCCTTTAAATGACAAAACCCCGGTAGGCCTTTCAGGCAACCGGGGTTTTGCCAGCAGAGTAGCGCGCACTTAACTTTGTGCCGAACTGGAGCTAGGTTATTTGCTCATGCTGACTCACCGTCAGCGAGAGCAGTAAGCTCTTGCAGCAACACTCATAGCCTAACTTTTATGCGAAACACCACAGCTAAATACGCAAAACCCCCGACAGATTTGCATCTGCCAGGGGTTTTGTTTTTAGCCTAGGTGATGATCAACTTTGGCCGAACTGCTTAACTTTGACTGCGGATTCCACGCCATTCGGACACTCAGCCCGCGCTGATCCGGACACCTGTTCCACGGTCATTCGGACAGGCAGTCGGAGCGCAGCGACGCAGGGTTGGCATTGTTAGTCCGAGGTGCCCGGCGCCGTCAATTTCTTCGCCCGCTTGCGCATCGATTCGCCCTTCAGGTTGATCCGATAGGCGTTGTGCACCAGGCGGTCGAGGATGGCGTCTGCCAGGGTCGGGTCGCCGATCAGTTCGTGCCAGTTGTCCACTGGCATTTGGCTGGTGACCAAGGTCGAGCGCTGGCCGTAGCGGTCGTCCAGCAGTTCCAGCATGTCGCGGCGCTGTTCGGCGGTGAACGGGGCCAGGCCCCAGTCGTCGAGGATCAGCAGGTCGGTCTTGGCGTAGCTGTTCATCAGCTTGGCGAAGCGCCCGTCGCCATGGGCCAGGCCTAGTTCTTCCAGCAGGCGTGGCAGGCGCAGGTAGCGCACGCTGTAGCCGTCCCGGCAGGCCTGGTGGGCCAGGGCGCAAGCCAGCCAGGTTTTGCCGACGCCGGTGGGGCCGCCGATGATCAGGTTGAGGCCGTCGCGCAGCCACTGGCCGCTGCGCAGCTGGAGGATCAGCGCCTTGTCCAGCCCGCGCGGGCTGCGGTAGTCGATGTCTTCGAGGCAGGCGTTGTGGCGTAATCTGGCCTGACGCAGGCGGCTGCTCAGGCGTTTGTCGTCGCGCTCGGTCAGCTCGCGGTCGACCAGCAGACCGAGGCGTTCCTCGAAGCTCAGGCTGTCGATGTCCGGGGTTTTCAGTTGTTCGTTCAGCGCCTTGAGCATGCCGTGCAGGCGCAGGGTCTGAAGCTTGTCCAGGGTCGGATGGGGCAGCATGGTGGGATTCCTTGGGTTCAGTGGTAGTAACCGGGGCCGCGCAGGTTGGCGTGGTCGTCCGGCAGCAGCGGCAGGTTCTGTTGCGCCAACGGCAGGTTCTCCAGGCCCTGGCGCAGGATCGATTCGAGGCTCTTGTAGCTACAGGCACCGAGGCTCAGGGCTCGTTGGCAGGCGGCTTCCAGCCGCTCTTCGCCGTGGTGTTTGCCCAGGCGCAGGATGCCCAGGCAGGCACGGTAGCCATGCTGCGGATGCACACGCCGTTCGAGGATGTGGCCGATCACCCCGGCGGTGTTCGGGCCGGTCTGCTCGGCCCAGCGGATCAACCGCTGCGGCGTCCACTCGGCATGCTCGCGATGGCTCTTG
The DNA here is from genome assembly GCA_050739815.1 of Pseudomonas sp. Classification (GTDB taxonomy): domain Bacteria; phylum Pseudomonadota; class Gammaproteobacteria; order Pseudomonadales; family Pseudomonadaceae; genus Aquipseudomonas. The sequence goes on from JBOICE010000424.1 coordinate 3,056, forward strand.
GGCATGTGCTCGGTCTGCGTGCTGTGCCGGCCTTTGTGCAGGGAACGCAGGTGGCTGGCCACCCGCTGGTTGGCGTGGAAGCACTCCACCGTGCGCGCCGTCAGACGCACCTCCAGCTGCTTCTTCACCAACTGGTAGGGCACCGAGTAGTAATGCCCGTCGACCTCGACGTGGTAGTCGATGTGCGCACGCGCCTTCTTCCACTCGGCATAGACGTAAGGCTGCTCCGGCAGCGGGCGCAGGGCGGGTCGATCCAGACTGTCGAAGGCCGACTGCCGGGAGCCCGGTAGCTTCTTGAACGGCCGTTGGTTAAGCCGCTCCAGCAGCACGGCGATGGCCCGGTTGAGTTCGTCCAGGGAGAAGAACTGGCGGTTCCTCAGCGCGGCGAGGATCCAGCGCTCGACCACCTGCACGCCGACCTCGGCCTTGGCCTTGTCGCGCGGCTTGCGCACCCGCGCCGGCACCACCGCCACGCCATAGTGCTCGGCCAGGTCGCGGTAGCTGGGGTTGATGTCCGGTTCGTAGCGGTGGGCCTTGCTCACCGCACTGCGCAGGTTGTCCGGCACCACGATCTCCGGCACCCCGCCGAGGAAGGCGAAGCAGCGGGCATGGGAGCCCAGCCAGTCGGGCAGCTGCTGCGACCAGGTGGCCTCGGCGAAGGTGTAGCTGGAAGCGCCGAGCACTGCGACGAACACCTGCGCCTGACGGATCTCGCCGCTGTGGCGGTCGATCACCGGCACCGTCTGCCCGGCATAGTCGACGAACAGCTTCTCGCCGACGCGATGCTCTTGGCGCATCACCACGTCCAGTTTGCCCTGCCAGGCCCGGTAGTGTTCACAGAACCAACTGTACTGAAAGCCCTGCGGTTGACTCAGGCGGTACTCCTGCCAGAGCAGCGCCAGGGTCACGCCGGGCCGGCGCAGCTCGGCATGCACCCCGACCCAGTCAGGCAGTGGTCGCTGCTCACTGGGCACCACCGGTGCCGGTGGAAACAGCTGCTGCTCCAGATCGGCGTCAGACAGCGCGGTGGGCCAAGTGAGGCCGCTGGCGGCAAAGCGACAGAGGTAATCACCGGCGCTGCTGTGGCCAATGCCCAGGCTGCGGGCGATCTTGCGCACGGACAGGCCGCAGTCGAACTTGAGGCGCAACACCTCTCGAATTTTACGCATGGATAAACGCTCCACGACGACCTCTCTGCTTCGAAAAAGAGGCCGATGGTAGTGAGAAATCCTGCGTGGCTGCCTGCCAGGGAAGTGTCCGGATGGCCGTGGAATCGGTGTCCGGATGCTCGTGGAATGAGTGTCCGGATCAGCGTGGAATCACTGTCCGGATGTGCGTGGAATGGGTGTCCGAGTCAGCGCGGAATCCGCATCCCAGAAAATGGCCGTCATTAAGGAACTCAGTACCGAACACCATGCTTGATGAACCATACGGCTTAATGTCCCAGTCAGCAGGCAGCTCACTCGGCATCGGCTCCCAATAAAGTGCAGGGTCATCGGGTAACTCAACCTGCACGATCTTCATCGGTACCGAGGGAGGCCCTGAGGCGTTCACGAACGATTCAAGACAACAGATAGCCGGGCTCAGCCCCAGGTACAGTGCTGCAATCTCTTGCGCATTCCAGCGCCCGCCACAAATAGCAGCGCCTGTCCCAGAGAGGTCTTCAGCATGTTTAGCCTTACAAACGCGCCACGCGATCATTAGGCAACATGCCCGTATTCAATAGCAGTAAGCAGCCTGCGTACCTGGTTAGAACCGATTTCAGTTGAGCACAGGGCAATAGGCTTCTCGTAGCCGAGAGCCAAGTTTGGCGTCTGAAGCCATTGAACTGCCCGGTCCTGATCCTCGAACACATCGACGGCCTGCTTTGTGATCAGAGCAACCCGATCGACTCGCTCGGAAACCCCGATGTTGAGTTCTTTCTCATTTCGTTGGTGCCGCTCAAGTGTAGAGACAGATATCTCGAAAAGCTCTGCAGCACCTGTATTCGTCAGGTTCAAGCCATCCCTAATAACCGTGATCACAGACGCGGGGTAGCCGGCCTTGATTTGGGTGAGCCTGGCACCCTCATCCGAACTAGCGACCGTATCTACAAGGCTATGTC
>JBOICE010000425.1:0-4920 GCA_050739815.1 Pseudomonas sp.
CTGCCTGGTGCTCGACGTGCGCATGCCGGAGACCAGCGGCTTCCAGCTGCAGGACATGCTCAACGAGCGCGGCATCACCCTGCCGACCATCTTCGTCTCGGCGCACGGCGACATCCCCATGTCGGTCAAGGCGATGAAGAATGGCGCCATCGATTTCGTCGAAAAGCCCTATAACCCGCAGCAGATGCTCGAGCGCATCCAGGCCGCGCTGAAGAGCGCGGTACAGGTGTACGCCGGCATGGAGCAGCGCCAGCAACTGCAGAGCAAGCTCGGCCTGCTCACCAGGCGCGAGCGCGAGATTCTGATGATGGTGGTCGACGGCAAGGCGAGCAAAGTGATTGCCCGCGAACTGAACATCAGCGTCAAGACAGTCGACGTGCACCGCACCAAGATCAAGGACAAGATGGGCGTCACCAGCATCGCCATGCTGGTGCGTGAAGTGCTCAACGTGCCGGCCGACGAAACCCCGGAAAAAGCCGCACGGCACTGAGTTCACGGTCAAACAAAAGCCGGATCGTCCTTGTGGGTCGATCCGGCTTTTTGTTGCCGGGCGAGACTACAGGTCAAGCACCAGCCGCGCGCTCTTGGCCCGCGATACGCAGGCGCAGATTTGCTTGTTCGCCGCCTTCTCCTTGGTCGAGAGGCAGCTGTCGCGATGCTCCGGTTCGCCGTCGAGTACCTCGACGATGCAGGTTCCGCAGATGCCCTCGCGGCACTCGGTGTCGATGTCGCAACCGTGGGCCTGCAGCACGTCGACCAGGCTGCTGTCCGCCGGCACCTGGAGGACCACGCCAGAGCTGGCCAGCTCGACCTCGAAAGAACCACTCGGACCTTCCTGGGCGGCCGGGTCGGCAGCGAAGTGTTCGAGGTGGATGTTGTCTTCCGGGCGCGTGCGCGCGGCGACTTCCACCACCTTGTTCATAAACGGTGCCGGGCCGCAGGTGTAGACGTGCGCCTCGCCGCTGGCCGCAGCCAGGCAGGCACTCAACTCGGCATCCAGCCCATCCGGCTCGATGCCGTAATGGAACTCGACATTGCCGGTGAACGGCGCGCGGTCGAGCAACTCGGTGAACGCCGCATACTCCGGCGAGCGAGCGAAATAGTGCAGACGGAAAGCCTGGCCATCAGCAACCAGGCGGTAGGCCATGCTCAGCAGCGGCGTGACGCCGATACCGGCAGCGACCAGCACATGTTCGCGAGCCTCTGCAGCCAGGCGAAACAGGTTGCGAGGCGCGCCGATGTCCAGCTCCGCGCCCTCCTCCACCAGATCATGCAGGGCCTGCGAGCCGCCACGCGACTGCTGCTCCTTCTTCACCGCCACCAAGTACGCCGCGCCATCGTCCGGCGGGCTACACAGCGAATATTGGCGGGTCACCCCGGTCGGCCCGGTGACATCCACATGGGCGCCCGGTTCGTAGGCATCAAATGGTTGGCCGTCGAGGCGTACCAGGCGGAACGAGCGGATATCCCGCGCTTCCTCGACGATTTTTTCGATTCTGACTTTCATCATCGCAACACCTGGCAAAATTGATTTTGGTTTGGGCGAAAGACACTAGTCCCCTACCCGTGCTAACCACTCCCTCTCCCGTGAACGAGATAGGGAGTGGAAATACAGCCTCAGCGCATGAACAAGCCGCCGTTGATATCCCAGCAAGCGCCGGTCACCGAAGCGGCGTTGTCAGCCGCCAGCAGCAGCACAGTGTCGGCGATGTAGTCGGCCGAACCGAGCACACCCACCGGCACCATCTGCTTGATCTGCGCGATGCGCTCCGGCGCCACGGTCTCGTACACCACCGGCAAATCCAGCGGGCCCGGTGAGATGCTGTTAACCGTGACGCCACGACTGGCCAGCTCACGGGCGAACACCTTGGTCAGGGTGGCCACGCCGCCCTTGGCCGCAGCGTAATGCGCGCCCGTGGCGGTGCCGCCGTTCTGCCCGGCCAGCGAGCCGATGTTGACGATGCGACCGAAGCCGCGCTCGGCGAAGTGCGTGCCGAACACCTGGCAGGCGACGAAGGTGCCGCGCAGGTTGATCGCCACGATCTCGTCGAACTCTTCCGGGCTGATCTCCATCAGCGCCGCAACCTTGGACTTGCCGGCGTTGTTGACCAGCACGTCGGTGCCGCCCCAGCGCTCGGCAAGGAGGTCACGCGCCGCTTCGAACGCAGCCTTCTCGCGCACATCCAGTTGCAGCGCTACGGCGGTATGGCCGGACGCATCGAGCTGGTCGGCGAGCTGCTGCACCGCGTCCAGTTGCACGTCGGCCAGCGCCACGCGATAGCCGGCGGCATGCAGGCGGCGGGCGATGCATTCGCCGAGGCCGCGGGCGGCACCGGTAATCAGGGCTACTCGGGACATAACATTCACCTCAGAGCAGATAACCGAGCGCGGTCAGGTTGTCGTGGGAGTTGATCAGGCGCACCACCTTCTGCTCGAGACGGGCGCTGCCATTCTCGAAGCGGATGCGGTGCGTCAGGTCGGCAGCCACCGGCATATGCACACCACGTTTGTAGGCGAACAACAGCTGCGCGGAGCGCACTTCGACGACGTTGCCGCTGGCTTCCACCAGGCAGAAGCGCGACACGCTGCGCACGGTGCGCGCGGCGTCCACCGCCGACGGCGCGAAACCGTTGCTCAGGCGTTCGATGCGCATGGCACGCATGCGTGCGTCGTCGTAGACATAGTTCAGGCTGGCGGCGAAGTCGGTGGTGTCCGGGTCGATCGGCACCACGTAGACACCGTCCTCGCTCCACAGCTCGGACCAGGCGGCATAGTCCTTGCGGTCGAGCAGCTCGGCTTCGCGCCAGATGAATTCGATGGCCTGGGCCAGCGGTGCGGACAGGCCGCTGAGGTTCTCGGAATTAGTCATTGCTCATCATCCTTTTCCACATGGCATAGGCTTCGCGCATGCCGCCTTCGTCGGTGGCGTGGGAGACCTTGTCGCCGTTTTCGGCAACCACTTCGCGATTGAGGCCACGGTTGACCAGGATCGGCAGCTGCGGGCCGCCGTAGGAACCGCGCTGGACGCGCTCCCAGGCCTCGGCGTCATCGGTGGTGCCAAAGCCGAACGGGCCCTGGAAGTGTTCGTGCGCACGCATGCGCTCGCGGTTAGCGATTTCCGGGCCGCCGTCCATGCCGAGGGCAACGTGGCGGATCTCGGTCTCGGTGACCGACAGCGGATTGAGCACGCGGAAGAACGACATCGACATGGCGACGTTGGGGAACAGGTTGAGGTTGAAGCCGGCGCCATGCAGCGAACGCACGATGCGGCGCACCTGCGCAGGCTCCATGGTTTTCGACAGTTCCTCGGTGACGTGGGCGAAGCGCTCTTGCAGCTGCTCGGTGCCGTCGTCGTGGTCGAGGTCGACGTGTTCGGGGACCATCACCATCACGCTGTGGCCGTTGCCGAGGGCGTGGGTCACGGCCTGCTCGTCGGTCATGAACGAGAGCATTTCTTCGGTTTCTTCATCCACCGAAGACATGAACGACTTGTGCACGATCGGGAAGTGGTAGCCGTCGGTGGTGTTCTCCAGCTGGATCTTCCAGTTGCCGTTGAACTTGAACTTGTGCTCGCCCTGGGTCTTGATCGGGTAGCCGGCGCCCTGCTTCATGAACAGGTCCATCCAGTGCTTGGCGCCGCCGAGGAAGTCTTCCAGCGGTTCCACGTCCGGGTTGAAGCTGGCGAAGATCATCCCCGCGTAAGTGCCGACGCGCAGGCTGTTGAGCGGCAGTTCGCTCTTGTCGAGGATGTCCTCGTAGCCGTCCGGATACGGAAGCGCGCGCAGTTTGCCGTCCAGCGCGTAAGACCAGCTGTGGTACGGGCAGGTGAAGCCGGTGGCGTTGCCCTTGTGCTTCTCGCACACGGTGGCGCCGCGATGCCGGCAGCGGTTCTCGAGGACGTTGATCGCGCCCTTCTTGTCGCGTACCACGATCACCGGACGACGGGCGATGCTGGTGGTGCGGAAGTCACCGGGGTTGCGCACTTCGCTCTCGTGGCCGACCCACACCCAGGTGCGGTAGAAGATCTTCTCCAGCTCGGCTTCGTAGAGCGAAGGATCGTAGTACAGGGACACGTCGACGCGATCCGACTGGACCAGTTCCTCGACGCTGCGGGTCTTGGCGATCAGACCATTTTCAGGGGCGCTCATGGGGTTCTCCTCAGGCGTAGTTCTTGTTCGTAGGCCGCACAGCGGCCAGGGTGTGTTCCAGGTGCGCACCGAAGGCACAGACGCGCTCGTCGTCGCCCTTGCGGCCGACGATCTGCACACCGATCTTCAAACCACCGGCAGCCAGCGCTGCCGGCACCGACAGGGCCGGGTGGCCGCTGAGGTTGAACGGCCGCACCAGGCTGGTCAGGCCGCTGAGCATGCGGCCCGCACGGGCCTCGCTGAGCAGCGGCGGCAGTTGCGCCAGGGTCGGCAACAGCAGCACTTCGTGGTCTTCCAGCGCCGCGTCGACCGCCTGACTGAAGCGCGCGCGCACCAGCTCGGCGTGGGCCAGTTCGGCGGCGCCGGTGTCGCGGGCGGCGAGCAGGCGTTGCTCGACGTCGGCGCCGATCAGGCCGCGCCCGGTCAGGTGACCGACCGCTGCCCAGGTTTCGTGATTGATGACGGTCAAGCCGGCATCGAAGGCCTCGCTGAAGCCGTCCAACGCCAGATCACGGCGCTGCCAGCCGGCGAGGTCGATCAGCTGCTCCAGGCAGGCCTGGATCAGCGGGTCGCAGGCGACTTCGAGGAGCGCCACACGACGCACGCCGGCAGCCGCCGCGAGCGGCTGGAAGCCCGGGCAGATGACCTGCATCGCCGCCGTCAAGTTAGCCATGCTGGCTGCGAACGGGCCGACGCAATCGAGGCTGGTAAAGCCCGGCTGTACACCGGCGCGGCTGACCCGGGCGAAGCTCGGCTTGAGGCCGAACACCCC
>JBOICE010000426.1:0-5537 GCA_050739815.1 Pseudomonas sp.
TTTCTCTCCAGCAGCGGCTGGAGTCTTCTTGTCGTCGTTGGAACCAAACATGGAGGACGGCTATCTCAAAGGAGCGACGCGCCGACAGGGCAAAAAACCCAACAGCCGTGGCCGCCAGTAAAGTCGGGTAGCCCCAGATCATTGCTGATCTGGGGCCCCCTAAGAACCGTGCGTGCGGCTTTCACCGCACACGGCTCAAGCCTACGTGAAGCCAGTCATACTGACCGACAACACACGGGAGTAGCGCGCGACTTTACCACTATAAGCCGCTATGGAGCAGGTCTATCTGTCGCTTCTGGCTGTGGGCCAGTGCATGGCAATTCGGGTGAAGCAGCACGCGATTGCTCAAGGTATCCAGTCCGCCATCTACACGTCTAATAACGTGATGATCATGCCAGCCGGTTGCCTTGCTAATCGCATACCCGCACAGAGCGCATTTGCCCTGTTGCCGTCGAAAGAGGCTGAGTATTTGCCCCCGATAACGCAGCTTGTGCTGCATCCGTTGGACCCTCAACGCCTCCCACTTCAGCTCCTGCGCCGCATCATAAGGGTGGTAACCACCCGGAAGACGCTTGTGGCGCACGATTGCGGTGTCGGCTAGCGCATAAAGCCGACGGTGCTTCACCTCTGCCTTGCTGTTTTTATATGGGAACGCAAACACCCAACTCTGGCTGCTTATGGAATGGAAGTATTTCTTCCTGATCCATGTCGCAGATTTCTTTGGATGCCTACGTTTCGCCCACCTCCAGAGCCGCCAATGGATCAGATGATCCAGCTTACTGAAGGTCTGCTTAGCTACTACAGGGGAATGGTATTGCGCCCACCCCCGTAGAACCGGGTTCAGTTGGCCGATCAACGCTTCCTGCGTCATGGCACCGCTGCTTTTGATGATCTCCTGCACCTTTCGATAGAACGCCGAAGCGTTCTTCTTGGATGGTTTGATCAGCAGCTTGTCCTTTCTGCGTGTCGATTTCGGCACATACTTCCTGAAATTCCACCCCAAGAAATCGAAGCCCTGGTGGATATGCGTGATCTGCGTTTTCTCCTGAGACAGCTCCACCCCTCGTAACGACAGGAATTGCTCTACCCAAGGTTTGACCTCGCTCTCCAGCAGCTCTTTCGAAACTGCCGTGATCACAAAATCGTCCGCATAACGCACAACCTGAACCTTCGTTTTCTCGGCCTTTTTGACCCCCAGCTTCTTCGCCAGATGACGTTTCAGCTGAGTTTCCAGACCGTTCAGGGTAGCGTTCGCCAAACAGGGAGAAATGATCCCACCCTGCGGCGTCCCAGCCTCCGTGGCCGCGAATTGCCCCCGGTCAATCACCCCGGTCCTCAACCACTTGCGCAGCACCGTCCTGTCCATCGGGGCATTCCGGCACAACCACTCATGGTTGATGTTGTCGAAGAACCCCTTGATGTCGCCCTCCAGTATCCATTGCGGACTGTCCTGCCGTGACAGCAGGGCAAAGAGTTCGGCCATCGCATCAGTGGTCGAGCGGTCTGGCCGGAAGCCATAACTTTTCGGATCACTGGTGCTTTCTATTACAGGTTCTAAGGCGAGCAAGTAGAGCGCCTGCATGGCCCGATCCGTCATCGTCGGGATACCCAGTGGGCGCTTTTCCTGCTTGCCGGGTTTCGGTATCCACACCCGTTTGAGCGGCTTCGGCCGATAACCCCGTTTTGTTGACAGACGCATCACGGCTTGGAGTTTCAAGTGGGGCGTTGCCCATTTTTCTCCATCCACGCCCGGAGTCTTGCGACCCCGATTCTCCGTGACTCGTCGCACGGCCAGACAGCGACCGTAAAACGAGTGGGTGAGCATCCGTTGCAGGCGTTTAACCCTGCGCCAATTGCCTTCCCCTGTTGCCTGCGCAATTTTCAACTGCATCTTCCGAACGGTGGCCTGAATCCTGGCCCAGTCGAGACTGTGCCAGTTCGTTACCCCGTCGAAGGACGCAGGCGTAACCAGGATTGCTGGTTGCGTTTTCATACTGTCCTCCTGTTGGTCACATGACCTCAGGACGGACCTTCCCCTAAGGGCAGAGTCCGCCCCTAGGGTCGTTGTTACGCTGGAATCAGCGGTTTTCGTTGCGCCCGTAGACCAGATGCACGTCAGCCAGGGTTGCCCCTGCCGGTAATGTCTCAACCGGTATGCCACCCGTTACAGGCAGCCCTTCGCTTTTTGCATCCTCCCATTCCCCACACCCATCAGCGCCCCTTGCGGTTTGCCTGCCCTGCCGATGTTGCTGGCAGGGCGGGTGGTCGGGATTGCCACGTTCCCCGGATCGCATCAATTCCCCGTTTAGACTTCGTCTTTCCCCCGGCAACCTGCTTAGTACCGCGCCACATATCCATACTGCGACGACTGGCTGCGTGCCATTTTGGCTGAGGCCAATAACTGCCGTAGGCCTACCGATACTGACGAGGGTTCGAACGACGATTCACATGTGTTAGTCATGCGGGTTAGGTCACTAGCCCCTGTGCATCCGTGCAGTTCGGACACAACCACGCTCTCCGTTACCGGAAGGCGCTTCTTTGAAAAGAAGGGACATTGTGGATCGGGCTTCACACCCCAGGGTTGGCCCCCGACGCATGCCGATCTAGTAAACTGGCGGGTACACGCCAGGCTCGGTACTCCCTGAGCGAGCGGAGTTGAGCAATGCGAACCGGAGCTGTCGCTCCGTGCCTTGGAAAATACACCTCTGACGTCTCACGACGGTAGGAGCGGAAAAAGCCTATTTCTCGTCGCCCAGAGATGATTTTCCGCCATAGGGCGAAAGTCACCCCAGGGGATTTTGAAATGCTTAGTAACAACTCGACCAAAGTCTCGTCGCTCTTTGCTCAGTTTCTTGATCAAATTCCGACCATTTTGGCCGAATTTGAGACACTCTTTCCCCCTAGACGGAGATTTCGCATCTCCGCAAGCGGATCGTTTTTTTACTGGCGCAAAGCCAAGTGTATTTAGCTGTATTTCAGCTGGAACCCCTGATAGCAAGAGCTCTGGTGCTGCAGGCCAGCGAGCCAACCAAGCACGAACACGAACCATGACGTGTCGCACACGGATGAGTATCCTAGCACCTCCGCGCCCGCAGACGCTAAGACCAAGCGGGCCACCCGATAGGTCAACTTCTAGAATGAATATGCTTGCTCGCCGCACCGCTGGGCTGCTGCTCGCGACCTTTTGCGTGCCGCTGACAGCACTCGCCGCAGAACCCCAGCCGACTCACGAATTCAGCTTGAATAATGGTCTCAAGGTCATCGTCCGTGAGGATCACCGCGCCCCGGTGGTGGTTTCACAGATCTGGTACAAGGTCGGCTCAAGCTATGAAACGCCGGGCAAGACCGGTCTTTCCCACGCCCTGGAACACATGATGTTCAAGGGCAGCCGCAAGCTCGGCCCCGGTGAAGCGTCGCGAATCCTGCGCGAGCTGGGCGCCGAGGAAAACGCCTTCACCAGCGACGACTACACCGCCTATTACCAAGTGCTGGCGCGCGATCGCCTGAGCGTAGCCTTCGAACTGGAAGCCGACCGCCTGGCCAGCCTGCGCCTACCCCCGGAGGAGTTCAGCCGCGAGATCGAGGTCATAAAAGAAGAGCGGCGCCTGCGTACCGACGACAAACCCGGCGCACTGGCCTACGAACGTTTTCTGGCCTTGGCCTACCCCGCCAGCGGTTATCACACACCGACTATCGGTTGGATGGCCGACCTCAAGCGTATGACGGTCGAGGAACTGCGCCGCTGGTACGAGACCTGGTACGCGCCGAATAATGCAACCCTGGTGGTGGTCGGCGACGTCAGCCCCAGCGAGGTCAAAATCCTCGCCGAACGTTATTTCGGCGCCATCCCGCGCAGAGCAGTGCCGGACGCAAAAACGCCTGTAGAGCTGGCCGAGCCTGGCGAGCGACGCATTCGCCTGCACCTGCAGACCCAGCTACCAAGCCTGCTGATGGGCTTTAACGTGCCAGGTCTGGCGACAGCCAAGAATGCCCGTGATGTGCATGCCCTGCGCCTGATCTCTGCGTTACTCGACGGCGGTTATAGCGCGCGCCTACCGGCCCGACTGGAGCGCGGCGAAGAGCTGGTGTCCGGTGCCTCGGCCTACTACGACGCCTATACCCGCGGTGACAGCCTGTTCGTGCTGTCTGCCACACCCAATGGGCAAACCGGTAAAACTCTGAAAGACACCGAAGCCGGCCTCTGGCGGCAACTCGACGATCTCAAGAAGAACCCACCCTCCGCCGAAGAGCTGCGGCGCGTGCGCGCTCAGGTAATTGCCGGCCTGGTCTACGAGCGAGACTCGATAACCAGCCAAGCCACCACCATCGGCGAACTGGAAACCGTTGGCCTGTCCTGGAAACTGATAGATGAAGATCTGGCCACCCTCGAGGCCGTGACCGCCACCGATATCCAGCACGCGGCTCGCACTTACTTCACCCGCGAGCGCCTGAGTGTCGCCGAGATCCTGCCGAAGGAGACCTCTCATGAGTGAGCGCAACGGTCTGCGTTACGGCCTGCTCGGCCTGAGCTTAGTGGCGCTGCTGGCCGTGTTGATTTTTCTTATCAGCCGCCCAGCCCAAGCTCCGACCCCCCCAGCAACGGCGACTGCCCATCAATTGCAGTCACTGGCCGCCCTTAATGGCCAGGCGCCCAGCCATCGCGCCCTGGAAATCCAGACCTGGCAGACCGCCGAAGGCGCCAAAGTGCTGTTCGTCGAGGCGCATCAGTTACCGATGCTCGATCTCCGCTTGAGCTTCGCCGCCGGCAGCAGCCAGGACGGCGACACGCCCGGTTTGGCGATGCTGACCAACGCCATGCTCAACGAAGGCGTGGCGGGCAAAGACGTCAGCGCCATTGCCGAAGGCTTTGAAAACCTTGGCGCCGACTTCGGTAACGGCGCCTATCGCGACATGGCCGTCGCCAGCTTGCGCAGCCTGACCGATGCCGACAAGCGCAAAGCGGCGTTGCAGCTCTTTACCCAGGTCATTGGCCAGCCGAGCTTCCCCGCCGACTCCCTGGCGCGGATCAAGAACCAAGTGTTGGCCGGTTTCGAATATCAGAAACAGAACCCCGGCAAACTGGCCGGCCTGGAGCTGTTCAAGCGGCTCTACGGCGAGCACCCCTACGCCCATCCCAGCGAAGGCAATGCACAGTCGATTCCAAGGATCGGCGGCGCACAGCTGCGGGCCTTCCACAGCAAGGCCTACACCGCCGGGAATGTGGTGATCGCGCTGGTTGGCGACCTCTCGCGCGCCGAGGCCGAAGCGCTGGCGGCAGAGGTTTCCGCCGCACTGCCGAAAGGCCCGACACTGGCCAAAGTCGCCCAGCCACAGGAGCCGAAAGCCGGCCCCAGCCATATCCAGTTCCCCTCGAAACAAACCACCCTGTTGCTGGCCCAGCTGGGTATCGACCGCAGCGACCCGGACTACGCGGCGCTTTACCTGGGTAATCAGATTCTCGGTGGTGGCGGTTTTGGTACACGCTTGATGGAGGAAGTACGGGAAAAGCGCGGGCTGACCTACGGCATCTCCTCAGG
>JBOICE010000427.1:0-8095 GCA_050739815.1 Pseudomonas sp.
GAGCGGGCGGCTTCCATGGCCGGGTGGCGGGCGCCATAGCGCTTGGACATTTCCTCGACCTTGGCCCGCGCCTTGGCTTCATCGGCCTTGAACTGCTGGATCAGCGGGTGGCCCAGCACGGCCGGCACGCTGGCCAGTTTTTCCCAGCCACCGCTGCGCATGGCCTGCACCTGGCGGTACTGGCTTTCGGCCTCGGCACGCTGGCGGCGTGCGTCGATCATGCGGTCACCGGTGAGGGACAGCTCGGCGGCGCTGATGGTGGCCACGCCGTCGACATCCACCAGGTTCTCTGCTTCGCGGTAGGCCTGCAGACGGTCTTCGGCATCTTTCAGTTTGGTACGCAGCTCGCCCAGACGGCTATTCATCCAGTTGGTCGCGGTCGCGGACATTTCCATGGTCGCTTCCATCTGGCTTTCGATAAAGCCATTGGCCAAAGCGTTGGCGGCGAGGGCGGCCATGCGCGCATCGGCCATGTCCACCTGCACTTTCACCAACTGGCTCTTGCCTTGCGGCTCGACGCTGATGCGCTCCATAAAGTCCTTGGTGACCGAGTCGAAGATTTGCGCTTCGGTCGGGTCGAGCTCTTCTTCCAGATCACCCGGCAGGGTCACGGGCACGGCTTTGCGGAAATCGAAGTTGGCCAGCAGGCCGCTGATATCGATCAGAGGCTCGGGCTGTTGCCGCGGGTCGAACTCGGGATGGGTGGTCAGGCTCAGCTGACGTACCACGCGCTCGGCGAGGGCGCGCGACTTGAGCAGCTCAAACTGGGTCTGCAGGTATTCGTTGCCGGTGCCATCCAGACCATAGACCTGCTCGATGGAGACCACCTTGGCGGACTTTTGCTCGATCAGCAGGGTGGCGGCGGCGCGGTAGATAGGCGTGATGGCGAAAACCGCGAGGATGGCGACCAGGGTGACGACCAGCACCAGGGTGCCGATGCTCCACTTGCGGTGCCAGACGGTTTGCCACAGCTTGAGCAGGTCGATCTCATCGTCGTCCTCATCCTGGCGCTGGGCGATCAGGTTGCGCTCGATGATAGGGGTGTTACTTTCCATGCTTGTCATGCTTGGGAAAACTCTGAAAAAGTTGAGGACGCTCAGGCACCGATGGGGCAGGCCGCGCTAGACCAACTGCACCCCGACTCGCCGGGGGGGCTGGATGCTTAGAAGAAACCCTGGTCGATGGTGATGGTGTCGCCAGGCATGACCAGTGTGTCGAGCGTGGCCCCCTCTGGGGTTTTGCTGGCGTCGTGGTCGCGGATGATGGTGATCCGCTTGTCCGAGGCGCGCTCGGTGAGACCACCGGCGAGAGCAACGGCGCGACGCAGGGTCAGGCCGGGCTGGAACGGGTAGCCGCCAGGGGTTTTCACCTCGCCGCTGATGAAGAATTCGCGGTATTGCAGGACGCTGACCGATACGCGCGGGTCGACCAGGTAATCGCCCTTGAGCTTGTCGATGATGATCTGCTCGATCTCGGCAGCGGTTTTACCCTTGGCCTTGACCTCACCGATGAAGGGGTAGGAGAAGGTGCCGGCATCGGTAAGGCGGAGTTCTTCGAAGCTGAGATCCTGTTCGCCGAAGACATTGATGCGGATGACATCACCCGAAGCCAGTTTGTACTGGGAGTTGCCCTCCGCCTGTACGACGCTGCTGTTGATCAGCAGCATGCCAAGGATCAGGCTGAAAAATATGCGAATGACCATATGGCTCGGTTGCTCTTGAAGATCTCGGGGGTGACATAGGGGGTGATTACCCCCCTATCTTTAACTACAGACGCAGGATTACAGGCTGGCGGTGAAACTGACCGAGTAGATGTTGCGTTCGTAGCTTTCGCCAGCGGCGGAGGAATCATTTTCGGAGTATTTGTAGCCGACGCCCACATCCAGCCAACGACGCATTTCGTAGGTCAGGCCCAGGCCGAAGGTATCGATCTTGTCGTCGCGATCGATGTCCTGGTACTCCTGGTCGCTATAGGTGTAGCTGAGGTCGGAGCTCAGGCGCTCGAGCCATTCGTGTTCCCAGCTCAGGGTGGTGCTCTGGGACTGGATGGCGGAGGCGCCATTGTCACCCTCGTCGAGCGCACGGCGAGTCTTCAGGTTGAAGGTGGAGTAGGTGCGTGGCTTCCAGCTGGCGCCCACTTCCCACATCGAACCGCTCTGGTCGTCGATGCTGGAGTCGTCGAAACGCTTCTTCTCGCCACCGATCTTGACGGTGCCGCTGGTCTTGGCGGTTGCATCCCAGGTCAGACCGCCGAGCAGGGCGATGTTGTTGCTGTTGAGGCGGTCGTTGGTGAGGTAGTCGTACTCGGTGTGACGAGCTTCAACCAGGGCGCGGGTCTTGGGCGCCACGCGGTAGTAGAGGGTGCTGCTGAGAGCGGTGGTGTCGCGCTCCTTGTCGGCATTCAGGTGGTTGCTGTTCTGGTAGCGCAACTCTTCATAGTTGGCGCCGAAATCGACCTGGGTGCGGGCGCTCTCGGCGCCATAGGTGTACACACCACCCACATTGCTGGTGCTGTACTTGTCGTTTTCGATGTTCTGATCTAGCGAGGCGGTTTCTTCGACCTGGTGGTAGCCGGTGTTCAGCTTCAGTTGGTTACGCGCATTGAACTCGAACCCGGCATCCGCGGTCAGATGGTGGTCGGTGTTGTCGTCCGTGTGGCTCGAATGAAAGATGTCACTGTTGGCCGAGTAGGTCAGCGCGTAGGCGCTCTTGCGGCCCTCGGCGCCGAGCACGAAGGTCGGGGTGATGCCGGTGATCCAGGAGGATTCCTCACCCTCTTCCACCGCCCGGAAGTTGTCGTCGTAACGCTCACCCACTTTCAGGGTGGGGGTGAAGGTCAGGCCATCGGAGAGCTTGATGCTTTGCGGCTCAAGCGCCCAGGCATTGGCACAAAGCGCAGCCGAAACGGCGGCAGCCAGTGAAGTTGCGTTGAATTTCTTGCTCATAGAGAACCCAGTGTTCCTTACCTGTGGTTTTGCCGGTGAAAGTGGCAAAACGATGCCGGCACATGGGGTGCCGGCATCGGTGTCGAGTCAGCTGAAGCTCAGCCGATTAGTTCGGGCTAGCAGCAGAACCGCCACCGCCACCGCCACCGCTGCCGCTCGGCACGCTGGCGGTGGTAGAGCTGTTGCCGGAGCTGGTAGCAGCCGAGGCAGTGGTGTTGCCGGCGGCAGTGCTCGCTGCTGCGGTGATCGCGCTGGCCTGATCGGGGGCTGCGCTTACCGCGGCGCTGGTGATGGCGGCGGCCTGAGCCGGAGCGGCGTTTACCGCAGCCGCGGTGATGGCAGCGGCTTGAGCCGGAGCCGCGCTTACCGCAGCGGTAGTGATGGCTGCGGCCTGAGCCGGCGCTGCGGCTACGGCAGCGGCGGTGATGGCGGCGGCCTGAGCCGGAGCCGCGGCTACGGCCGCGGCAACGATGCTGGCAGCGGCTTCAGGGTTGGCAGCCACTAGGCTGGCGATGACTTGAACCAGAGCATCGCCTTCTGCTGCGGCTACGGCCTGGACCTGTGCTGCGCTCAGGGCCACGCCTGCGGTCTGCAGGGAGGCCAGGGTGGCTTGGTCCGCAAAGGCTGAACCGGAGACCAATGCTACCGCTAGGGATAGGCTGGAAAGGGTTTTACGCATATCAAACGTCCTCGTTAGATGTTGCATGGAGTCCTGTCCCTCTTCTGCTGTCAGTAGTGGGCAGTTCTGGGGTGTTGCGACAACGCTGCTCTTCATGACTCGCAAATGCTTGCGAGCCACCCTGAACAACAGAAAGTGCGTCCCTCCCCGGGGCTACACACTGCGCACTTACTGCTCGGGCTCGGACCAGGATCTGCCGCACGGCAAAGCCCGGCGCAAGCTCGCAGTGGCAGGCGCTGTATCGATAACGAGGGGAAGGTTTTGAACAATGGCATGGCGTTAGTCCCTTAACAGTTGCTAACCGGCGTCTTGCATTGCTGAACCCCTAACTGCCGAGGGCAGTTCCGTCTGACCGACTTTACGCTGCGGGCCTTCTACAACTTTCGCTCACCTGCGTAAAAGTCCAGGCTCTAAGCACGCTACCGCCCCAGGATTTTCCGTTTCTTCCTGAAAACGCTGGTACTGATCCGATTTTCAACAGGCAACACTTTACCGCGCAGAGCACTGTGAAGAAGGCAAATTTAAGCTAAATAGATAACGGAGTGAGCCCAGGCTTGTGATCAGCTTTTTGGGCGCTATGTCGCTCTAGCCGGGTTCTTCCTTGCTCTCATCCTATTGGTTTTTCTACATTTTAACGGGCGTCGGGCGGCGTTTCTGGGCTTGAGCCTGTATGTGCAACCCGCGTCCCTGCGCATTTCGTGAGCGAGTATACAGATTCATTTTCGTTGGTCGATCCCAAGGCCGATGAGTGGAGGATTGCAGCCAAGGAAACGGCGCCTCCTTCAGACTTTGCTGATGCCGGTCAAGGGCATGAGAATTTTCTGCTCGCGCTGCAGAAAATTCAGCAGGAGAACCACCCGCTCATTCCCATCCATTGCCAGAAAAATCGCCTCCAACTCGGCAAAAGGTCCTTCATTGATGCGGATCTTTTCCCCACTGGTAAGGAGCTCCTCCACGCTCGGCTCGCACTCATGCCGCCGGAGCTGCTCTATCAGGCCATCGCGAAGAGCCAGAGGCTGGCTACCAAAGCCGACGATACGGGCCACGCCACGGGTAGAGCGCAGCGGCCCCCAGTTCTCCTGCTGGCTGAGCTGGACGAACAGGTAACCAGGAAAAAGGGACTCATTGATCATTTGCCGTTGCCCCCGCAACAGGCGTTCACGCGTGAGCTGGGGGCGATAGCAGACATATCCCTGGCGAACTAGGTTTTCCTCTGCACGCCCGTCCTGGCGTGACCTGCACTGGACCAGATACCAGGCTTTTCCTGCGATTTCCTTGCGGGAACTCATCTGAGTGGATTTCCTTGCTTATGCCGCAATCTCGCGAGTGCTTCGCGTTTCCTTGCCCCAACGCTTGGGGGCACTCAGACCCTGCCGCACCATTCTCAGCCTGAGACTTCTGCATAGCCATCAGCAGACGACTGAGTATAGCCCGCCTCCTGGCATCAGCAGAAACCAGCACTCCGGGGCCGATTCTTTGCCAAGACCACGAACTATTGGGATGAAGACACTGCCATCGGGCCATGCAAGACCGATCTGCTCGCTACCATTCGGAGCAGCGACTCCATCAGCGGCGCGACCTGCCTGCGCACTGAGCGGGTAGTGAGTTTATTTAAAGGCATCTCGATAGACTGGCCTGACTCCGACGCCACTGATCGATAGCCCACATGACCAAGCCCACCGGCTGTTTTGTTTTAACGCCGCCTGATCATGCCACTCTGCAAGGCTGGTTACGGATGGGCTCGCTGGCGCAGAATCTAGTGCAGCGTGCCCGTATTCAGCTGCTACTGGCTGACGGGGTGACGCCCAAAGCGATAAGCGAGCAGCTCCTGAACTCCGCGCCGATGGTATCCAAATGGCGCAAACGCTATCTGGAAGCCGGTCTTGAGGGCTTGAACGGCCTGCCTCACAGTGGCGTTTGTACGATCACTTGCTTTGACTGACCATTTTCACACGAGGCATGCCTGGGGGGGGGACAAATGGGTGGCTTGCCTCCCCCATCCAGACCCAACTCTTTTGAAGTCTTGTCATTTCCACCCACGCTCATCGCTCGGCCCTCCGGCTCAGAATTCGATACAGCGCGATGCTAATCGGGTGCTTTTTTATTTTGACCGCGTCTGCTTACAGTATTTTTTTACGACAAGCATATCTGTTGATTTTAATATTCAGACATGCTGGCCGCTAAAGTTTGCTCGGCGCGTTCACTTGAAAAAGCAGCTGGAGGCCGCCGTCAATCCAAAAAATCTCAGTCGTACATCACTGCAATAACATCCCCACCATGGAGCTCAAACCATGTCATTGCAGTGTCCTTGCTGTCTTTCCAGACGAATCACCTCACTCAGAATGGCCATGAAGGTCGGCGCCACCGTCGGCACGGTCGGAGGTGTGGCCAGAGGTATCAGTGGCGCCCTGGCCGGTGGCCGGATCGGTGTAACCACCGGCGCTATTGCCGGGCCGGTCGGATCTACCCTCGGCGCTATTTCCGGTGCAGTCCTGGGTGGGCTCGCCGGAGGCGTCGGCGGCTGCGCTATCGGCGCGCAACTGGGCGACCAGCTGGATCGCCACGTCCTTGCTAACAACCTCTGCTTGGACTGCGGTCACCGCTTCAACCAGCGCTACTCCGCAGCCTAAACCGCCCCCCTCTCTTCTATAACTCCCTGCCGGTGCTGCGCTCTGCGCAGCGCTTCATGCCGGCTTGTACCCAAAAGGAATCGTTCCCATGGCTCATCTCGTCGAAACAATGGCCTACGCCGGCGCCACTCCCTGGCACGGTCTCGGCAATCAGCTCACCCAGAAACAGCCCATCGAGGTCTGGCAACGTGAGGCCGGCATGGACTGGCAGATCCTGGAAAGCCCCGTGCACTTCAAAGCCAATGCCATTGGCCATCTGGGCAGCATCCACTCTTTCCCCGGGCAAAAGGTGCTCTACCGCTCGGACAGCAAGGCACCACTATCGGTGGTTTCCCAGCGCTACCACACCGTGCAGCCGCGTGAGGTGCTGGAGTTCTACCGCGATCTCACCGAAGTGTCCGGCTACGAGCTGGAAACGGCCGGAGTGCTCAAAGGTGGCCGCAAGTTCTGGGCCTTGGCTCGAACAGGGCAAGGCGCATCGTTGAAAGGCAACGACCAGGTCAACGGCTACCTGCTGCTGGCCACCTCCTGCGATGGCACCCTGGCCACCACGGCAACGCCGACCACCGTGCGCGTGGTCTGCAACAACACGCTGACCATCGCCCTGGACGGCACCAGCCGGGCGATCAAGGTGCCGCACAACACCCGCTTTGATCCCAAGGTGGTAAAGAAGCAACTCGGCATCGCCGTCTCGCAATGGGACGACTTCATGTACCGCATGCGCGCGCTGGCCGAACGCAAAGTGCAGTGGCATGAGGCGCTGGGCTTCTTCATGAACGCGTTGTGCGAAACCACACCGAACGCCGCTTTGCCGGAAGTGCTGCCCAATGAGCGCGCGCTACGCAAGGTCCAGGAGCTGTACGAGGGCCGTGGCCGGGGCAGCCAACTGGACTCGGCACGCGGCACCGCCTGGGGGCTGCTCAATGCCGTGACCGAGTACGTCGACCACGAACGCCGGGCACGCAGCAACGAGTACCGCATGGACTCGGCCTGGTTCGGCCGGGGTGCGCAGATCAAGCAACGCGCCCTGGACACTGCCCTGCAACTGGTCGCCTGACCACTCTCCTCCTCAAACCATGACGCCCGGTCAGCCTTGCGCTGATCGGGCGTTTTTCTGTCCGCAAGGTGAACGTGATGAAAGCGACTTCATTGAGCAGCAAGGGCAAGGCGCGCCCGGCGCTGCGCCTGATCAGCACCAAGGCATTGCCCCGTGAAGATTGGCTGGCCGTGCGCAAGCAGGGCATCGGCAGCTCGGATGCCGCAGCAGCAGTTGGTCTCAACCCATACAAGTCGCAGCTGGAACTGTGGCTGGAGAAAACCGGCCGCGACGCAGCACTGCCGAAGGCCGATCCTCAGGATGAAGAAAGCCCGCTGTACTGGGGCAATGTGCTGGAGCCCATCGTCGCCTGGCACTACAGCAAGCGTAGCGGCAAGAAGGTCCGCCGCATCAACGCCGTGCTGCAGCATTCGAATCC
This sequence comes from Pseudomonas sp., assembly GCA_050739815.1. GTDB lineage: Bacteria > Pseudomonadota > Gammaproteobacteria > Pseudomonadales > Pseudomonadaceae > Aquipseudomonas. The sequence goes on from JBOICE010000427.1 coordinate 7,729, forward strand.
GGAGCTGCCCTGGATGCTGGCGAACATCGACCGCGAGGTGATCGGTGCCGACGACGTGCAGATCCTCGAATGCAAGACCGCCGGCATCAACGGCGCACGCTTCTGGAAGGAAGGCGTGCCCGAGTATGTGCAGCTGCAGGTGATGCACCAGCTCGCCGTCACCGGCAAGCAGGCGGCCGATGTGGCGGTGCTGCTCGGTGGCCAGCACCTGGAGATCCACCGTATCGAGCGGGACGAGCAGATGATCGCGCGCCTGATCGAGCTGGAGCGCAAGTTCTGGACCTATGTGGAGACCGACACGCCACCGCCGGCCGATGGCACGGCTTCCGCTGAAATCGCCCTGCGTTGCCTGTACCCGGAGGACAAC